>NZ_JAUOPX010000021.1:0-76394 GCF_030547455.1 Motilimonas sp. 1_MG-2023
CTCATAGCGCGTTAGCCTGTTTGAATACCAAAGTGATGTTTGATTGCTTTGAGGTAGCGTCGGCTAACGGGCACCTTGTGGCCTGTGATTGGTGAGTGATGATACTTACGCAGGTATTGCTATCTCATAGCGCGTTAGCCTGTTTGAATACCAAAGTGATGTTTGATTGCTTTGAGGTAGCGTCGGCTAACGGGCACCTTATGACCAGACCTTGTGGCCTGTGATTGGTGAGTGATGATACTTATGCTGGTATTGTTATCTCATAGCGAGTTAGCCTGTTTGAATACCAAAGTGATGTTTGATTGCTTTGAGATAGCGTCGGCTAACGGGCACCTTGTGGCCTGTGATTGGTGAGTGATGATACTTATGCAGGTATTGTTATCTCATAACGCGTTAGCCTGTTTGAATACCAAAGTGATGTTTGATTGCTTTGAGATAGCGTCGGCTAACGGGCACCTTATGACCAGACGGCGTGATAATGTCTGCGCTGGCATTCTCGTGTAGTTGGATTTCTTTGATGGCTTGCTCGGCGATTAGGTATTGCTTGTGGCAGCGCAGTAGCGCACTTTTTTCTTCTAAGGTTTTTAGAGTGAGATGAGTGTGGCTTTGTCCCGTAGCGGTAATGACGTGGATCCCGCTATGATCGCTCATCACATATTCTACTTCCGACAGCTGGATCAGCTTAATGGTGTGGTGATAGTAGCAAGGTAAGACTGTTAAGTTAGGCTTGTCATCAAAAAGCATCGGCTTAGGTGTGTGATCTTGTTTTAAGCGGGTCAGTGTCTGCTGTAAACGCGATACTTCAATAGGCTTTAAAATGTAGTCAAAGGCCTTTTTTTCAAACGCTTTAATGGCGTATTCATCATAGGCGGTAACGAACACTATGCGTGGTAGTTGGTTGTCATCGAGCATGCTGGCGAGTTCAAGGCCGGTGATTTTTGGCATTTGAATATCCAAAAAAATCAAATCGGGCTTGAGTTTATTAATTAAACTCAAGCCGGCAATAGCATTGGCTGCTTCGCCGACGAATTCAAACTCGCTTTCTTGCTCAAGTAAATGCTTGAGTTCATCGCGGGCCAAGGGCTCATCATCAATGATTAAATAACGGATCATGGGCGGGGCTCCTTGCTTGTATTTGTTAGGGTTTTGGGTAAGTAAATATTCACTTTAGTGTAAACATTTGGCTCACATTCAATGCTTAAACCATAGTCTTGACCATAGGCATTTTTGATTCGTTTATCGACTATGTCTAAGCCCAAACCATCACTGGTTTTGCTGCGATAAAGGCCCGCGTTATCCTGCACACAAAGGCATACTTGCTTTGGGTGTTCGTTTAAGTCAATAGTGATGCAACCTCCCTCTAGTAAGTGAGAGGTGCCGTGTTTGATGGCGTTTTCAATAATAGGTTGTAAGGTAAAGCAAGGTAAGCTCAGAGAGTAGTCATCAGGGCTGATATTGATCTTAACGTCAAGCCTGTCGCCAAAACGAGCACGCTCTATGGCGAGGTAGGCTTCGACATGTTTAAGCTCTTCCTCTAGTCGCGTAATGTCACAGCTGCGTTTTAAGTTTTTGCGAAAAAAGTGCGACATAGACAACAGCAGTTCGCGGGCTTTATCCGGATCGGTTCGGGTCACTGCACTGATGGTGTTGAGGGCATTAAACAAAAAATGCGGATTTACTTGGGCATGAATCAGCTTGAGTTCTGATTCAGTAAGTAAACGCTTTTGTTCTAAAAACTGGCCAAATAGGATTTGATTGGAGAGCAATTTTGCAATCCCTTCACCTAAGGTGCGATTGATGTTAAGAAACAATTTATGTTTTGGCTCATAGAGTTTAATGGTGCCGACGACTTCACCATCGCCAATGCGTAGCGGAATAATAATTGCTGAGCCCAATCGGCAATGTTTGTCGACACTACACTGATAAGGTAAATTCACGCCATCGGCAAACACAATTTTGTTGTCTTTGATAGCGCCTAATGTCAATGGTGAGCTGATAGCTCGACCGGGTTTATGGTGCTGATGGCCAATACCAGTGAAGGCTAAAATGTGCTTTTTATCGGTGATCGCAACGGCACCGACCTTGGTTTCCTCTAAGATAATATTGGCGATTTGCTCGGCGCTTTGCTGGGTTAATCCCTTGGCCATTATTCCTACTGTACGCTCGGCAATCAACATGGCTTTGGCTGAAAATGCACTGGAAAATTTATCAAACATGGCCTTTTGATCGCGGATCATATGCATAAACAAAGCGGCGCCAAGGGCGTTGGCTATCAGCATCGGCGGGGCGATAAGGGTGACCAGTTGCCAAGCTTGGGCAAAAGGCTTCGCCACAATAAGGATGACCGCCATTTGCACTGCTTCGGCGGCTAAGGTGATGAAAAAAGCAATCAAAGGGCTAAATAGGGCTTCTATGTTACGTTTTCGCACTAAGTACAGGTGCAGTAACCCCCCCATTAATCCTTCTAAAGTTGTGGATATCGCGCATGCTACATCGGTAAAGCCCCCCATGGAATAACGATGTAAGCCGCCTGTTAAGCCGACAAAAAATCCCACCACGGGGCCGCCTAATAATCCGCCCAATACCGCGCCGACGGCACGGGTATTAGCAATGGCATCTTGTACTGCTAAACCAAAATAGGTTCCCATGATACAAAAGCTACTGAACACCAAGTAAATAACCACTTTGTGAGGCAAAGACACGGAGATCGAAACCAATGGCTTAAATATTGGCGTTTTACTAAAAAGGTACGCGATCACCAAAAATACGCTGAGTTGTTGAATCAATGAAATAATAAGCGCCATAGTGCGATTTTTACCCCGTTTGAGCTTAATGCGTTGTCAACGCCAAGAAATAAATAGGAAAAGGGAAGTCATCTAGGATTACTTAATCTTACAACAGCTTTGTTTATCACTTTGTTAAATAGCCCGCATAAAACCCTATCGATACTGAGTTTTACTGTGCCTTGTTAGTTCGAAATTTGTTCATAAAATTAATAAAAACTAAAACTGGCTTGCAAATCAGGCGCTGATTGGTATTTTGTCATCTCGGCTTGCGCTGAATTATCTACAAATAACCAATGTCGGATTGGTTAAACGATAGGCGAGGCAAAGGAATATGTGTTTCTTTAAGGCCTCATTTTTCAATCCTAAACAAATTTTAAGTTGGGTTTATCATGCAAAAAGACAGTATTAATAACGTTCACATAAGTTCAGAACAAGTTCTGATCACGCCAGCAGAGTTAAAAGCGAAACTACCTGTATCAGACAAAGCGTTACAATTTGTGCAAGATGCACGTAACACCATTTCTGATATTATTCATGGTAAAGATCATCGCTTATTGATCGTCTGTGGTCCTTGTTCCGTCCATGACCTAGACGCTGCTAAAGAATATGCCTATCGTTTAAAGAAATTGCATGATGAATATAAAGACACTCTGTATATCGTAATGAGAGTGTATTTTGAGAAGCCAAGAACCACCGTTGGTTGGAAAGGCTTTATCAATGACCCACATATGGATAATTCATTTGATGTTGAAACAGGTTTGCACCTAGGTCGTGAATTACTGGCTTGGATCGCTGAATTAGAATTACCTGTAGCGACAGAAGCGTTAGACCCGATTAGCCCACAATATTTAGCTGAACTATTCAGCTGGTCAGCCATTGGCGCGCGTACGACTGAATCACAAACCCATCGTGAAATGGCCAGCGGTCTATCAATGCCTGTCGGCTTTAAAAATGGTACCGATGGCAGCTTAGCGACAGCCATTAATGCGGCGCAATCGGCGGCGGCGTCACACCGCTTTATGGGGATCAACCAAGAAGGTCAAGTAGCACTGCTACAAACTCAAGGTAATCCTGATGGTCACGTTATTTTACGTGGCGGTAAGCAGCCTAACTACGATTCGGTAAATGTTGCGTTAGCTGAGCAAGAAATGGAAAAAGCGGGCTTACGTCCTGCCATTATGGTCGATTGTAGCCATGCTAACTCAAGTAAAAATCATGAGTTACAGCCTAAGGTTTGTGACAATGTGATCAGTCAAATTCAAGCGGGTAATCGCTCGATTATTGGTGTGATGATTGAAAGCCATATTAATGCAGGCAATCAAAGCGCTGATTTACCACGTGAAGAAATGAAGTATGGTGTATCAGTGACAGATGCCTGTATCGATTGGGATACCACGGCTGAGTTGTTAAAGAAAACCAATGACAATTTGGTTGCTCCGCTAAAAGCGCGATTAGGTCAATAATAGGTAAGCTTATGGCGCATCCACTAGATAATTTACGCAACCAAATAGATTCTGTCGATCAGCAGTTGGTTGATTTATTGGCGCAACGGCTCGCTTTGGTTGCGCAAGTCGGTGAGGTGAAAACCGAACACGGCTTGCCAATTTATGCACCCGATCGCGAAGCGGCTATGTTAGCGAAAAGGCGTGAAGAGGCAGATAAAAAAGGGGTACCACCTGATCTGATTGAAGATATTCTACGCCGCACCATGCGTGAATCTTATGCCAGTGAAAATGATCACGGCTTTAAGATAGTGAATCCGCAGTTGCGTAATATTGTTGTCATCGGTGGTGGCGGCCAGCTTGGTAAGTTGTTTGTTAACATGTTGCGCTTGTCTGGTTATCAAGTGGATGTGCTAGAAAAAGACGATTGGCAGCGCGCTGACGACTTACTCGGCAATGCCGGTTTGGTCTTAGTGGCGGTGCCAATTGAAATTACCCAAGAGACCATTGCGCGGTTAGGTAATTTACCCAAAGATTGTATTCTAGCGGATATTACTAGTACGAAATCAGGCCCTTTACAGGCGATGCTGGATGTACACTCTGGTCCAGTGGTTGGCTTGCACCCTATGTTTGGCCCAGATATTTCAAGTTTTGCTAAGCAAGTGATTGCTTACTGTGATGGTCGAGATGCGCAGCAATACCAGTGGTTGATTACCCAAATGCAAATTTGGGGGGCACGCTTGTATCGCACCAGTGCTCAGGCACATGATGAAGCGATGACTTTGATTCAAGCATTACGCCATTTCACTAGTTTCGCTTACGGCGTGCACTTGGAATCGGTCAATGCTGATGTGAAGCAATTACTTGAGTTATCATCGCCAATTTATCGCTTAGAGTTAGCGATGGTTGGGCGTTTGTTCGCGCAAGATCCTGAGCTCTATGCTGATATTATTATGTCGAATCCAGACAACCTGAAGATGATCCAAGCTTATCATCATTCCCTAGGAGAGGGCGTGAAGTTACTTGAAGCGGGAGACAAAGAAGCTTTTGTCGCATCGTTTAACCGGGTAAGTGATTGGTTTGGTGATTATGCGCAAATGTTTATGAAAGAAAGTAAGGCGCTACTCCAGCAGGCTCATGATAGTCGTCACTATCAAGAGGATTAGTCAGTAACCTGTACTCTGGATAAGCATAAGAATATATTTCCCTATACGTTTTGCGCTTTCATCTCTGAAAACGAAAAAGGAGCCTTTTGCTCCTTTTTTCATTTTTATCTTTTGAAAGAGTGTCTTATTAAAGCTAGTTGTTGGTTTTTGTACAGCCTAAATCAAACTTGCTTAGCTTGGCTTCGATATCAATAATCTTACGTTTGTAAGTGCCTTTCACGAATTGGTAGTCCAGCTCTGGTGCAAACCATAAATACAGCTTGCGGTCTTTCTTTTTGACTTGTTGAACTTTGATGGTGCGATAGTTTTTACCTAGTATATTAAGCTCTTCTTCACCGACAACACTGAAGTAGTAATGGCCTAATTCATCACTCTTTTGCATCAGAAAGTCGAATTCTTTCGTGTTGTTTATCAGGTTTTGACGCATTTGTGCAGAAATAGCCTCAAAGTCTAAAATGGGTTGATTGAAATCAGAGTACTCAGTTTTTTCATCATTCGCGGTGACTTTACTGACTAAGCCATTATCACTAAACCACGCACTGACTTTTGTATCTGTTAAGCCCTTTACTTCTTGTTTAAATTCTCGGGTTAGGTATTGCTGTTGCGTATTGCTCCAGTACACCTTAGATTGATGTTTACCGGTGAAGTTGAACATTAAAAATGACACTTTACCTGAGGTTGTCATGTCAGCTTGTTGCCGCTGCCATTTTTGTTGACGATGAATATTTCCGACATGACTGTTTTTGTAAAAAAATTGATAGCTGAATGAGTTAGTACAACCTGTGCTGGTGGTACTTGACACCTCGGTTGTGGCACCGGGACTCTGTTGTTGAGTTTGGCTTGTTGTGATTGTTTCGTTGTCTGCTAATGCTGCGTTGGCTTGCATGGTCAATGTCATGCAGCAGGCTAACAGGCTTGCTTTGCTGTAACTCAATAATGGAACGAATGCGCCTTTTGAGGTGTTAAGTAACCACATAAATTTTTGGCTCCTGCCTATTCGTTATGCTTTTTTAGGTTGTTCACTTTCTTACTCAATGCGCCTAACCGTTGTAATTGCGTTGACTCATTGGGCTTAGTATCAATAATAGAGCCATTTAAACCTAATGCATATAAGTCTTTATTAAATAAAAGAAACTCATTGTCGGTTATGTCGCCAAAGGCATGCACTAAAATGGGCAATGATGTATGCGCTTTTAAGCGGCAAGTTTGCATTAAATTTAGTTGGGTGTGCTCTCCTTGGTATTGGCCTTGTTCACATAGTAATACTTGTTGGTTTCCTTGCTCCATAATGGTGGTTGCACAGCTAAGCCAATTATCGTTATTGGCTGTTTTTCCTCGCACTAAAATAACAGGCCGGTGCTGACGGCCCAGTTGTTCTAACAGCTCGCTGTTATGCATTTGGTCACCCGCAACATAAAGTAAGTCGGCATATTTGGCGGCGTTATTAAGCTCATGTAATTGGTGCACCGGTAAAATGAGTAATATGTTAAGAGCCTTTGCCCGTTGCTGGCATGCCTGCCATAGTCCTTGCTGGTTTTGGTTTGAATGGGTTGTATCTTGGTTAATTAAAATGGCCTGTGCACCGGCATTTTTCAGCTGCTGTGCTTGGTTGGCAAAATCATCTTCATTAATTACTGTGGCACATGCAATTAGGTTAAATTTTTGATTGAGTAGACTGAGTGCCGCCGAGTGCGATTCGTTATCTGGCACAGGTGTTACCAATTCGGCACTGTGATGAATTTCAGCCAGTTGGGCACCGGGCACCTGAGTCGCTTTTACTTCATTACTTGGGTAGCAGCCAAGCACTTTGAGATATTGAGTTTGTGGGGTTATCTCGGCTAATGCTTGTGACATGGCTGGGCTGTCTAAATTAGCCGCTAGATCAATATAAAACATTTCCTCCCAAGGATTGCCTTGGATTGGGCGTGATTCTAGCTTAGTCATGATCAGGTTATATTTTTTAAACACACTTAAAACGTTGAGTAATGCGCCAGCTGTTTGCCCCGTTGCCAGTACTAAAGTGGTTTTAGCAGGAATTTGACTGGTCACGTTAATGGCTTTGCGCGCCACCAAAATAAAGCGACTAAGGTTTTCTTGTTGGTTAGTGATATGATTTTTTATGTTAACCAATTCAGTGCAAAACTCTTCTTCAATATTGCAAATAACCGCGGCGTGAGCGTTGTTTTTTACTTGCTCGGCGGCTTGGGCACTGGTTAGGGTATAAACAATATTTATGTTGTCTAGCTGTTGGATGAAGTGGCTAGATTGCTGTGCTACTTGTGGCGTGCAGTACAAGGTATCAATTTGCGTTATTGGCAATTCACGGTTGGCGTACAAGGCATATTCGGTATTAACGACAATTTCACCGACGATAGATAAGCGAGTGTGTTGCAACAGATCGTAAACTTCATTAATGCTGCCTGCACTGGTATTTTCGATCGGTAAAATGGCACAGTCAGCGCAACCTTGTTCTACTTCTTGTATGGCTTGTTGAAAATGTTTACATGGCCATTGCACTAGGGTTTTACCTTGGCGATTGATGTACTTGATGCCAGCGAATAAACTTTCAGTTTCAGCGACAAAGGCCAGCTTGATTTGTGGCAGGCTATGCTCAGGGTTAACTAATTGCTGCAGGTAAACTTGTTGAGAGCGAACCGAGTCTTCTAAAATTGTGTGATATATTTCAGTGATATAGTGTGCGTCTAAGCCAAGATCTTTACCTTGAATAATTAGCCGCTCAAGTAATGCTTGCTCACGCTCTTGGTCGCGTACTGGCCTTGGATTAGCTTGTTTGCTGCGAGCCACATCAAGGGCAATGGCTTTTCGTTTCGCTAATAAGGTTAATAAATCACTATCGAGTTCTGTGATGGTGCGTCTAATTTCTTCTAAGTCTAAGCTAGCCATACTGTTTCCTGAATATAAAAAAACCTCCCAGAGGGAGGTTTATTATGTCGTTTTTATTAATATTTACCAAATTGGTTTTTATGCGGCGGCTTCTGTCTCTTCTTCTACGACGCGCTTATGTATAGCAGTGCGTTGGGCATTCGGTTTATCAACGTGTTTATGCAGCTGTTTTTCTAGTTTTTGCCCCAGCTTATTAATGGCACAGTACAAATCATCATGGGTAGCAGTGGCAAATAAATCTCCGTTGGGAATGCCGATAGATGCTTCAATTTTAAAGCCTTTTGGCTCTTGAGTAATGATGAAATGTGGTTTGATTAACGGTAGCTGCATTTTTTCTAATCGGTCATAACGAGCGCTTATTTTTTCACGCATTGGGGTAGTGATAGCCATATGTTTACTAGTAATTTCTATAGTCATAAATAATGCCCCTTTTTGATAACTATTTTCTGTTGCTCCATTTCAGATTACGACTTTATAGAAATAAAAAAGTGATCTTGATCACTCTTTGTCATTACAAAGAGAATAAAGAAATTATTTTATGATCTGGTCTTGTTTCTGCTGCAGAATATCTTTTTTGTCCTTGTTTTAAGTTAAGGGGTGTAGCAGTATCAATAAGGATAAGGTGGTGCTTCAGCAAGGCGTGCCTGTGCAATAAATCACTCTTCTGATTAAGATCGTTTTGAGATATAGCTCCTCAAAGTAGGTGAAGTGGCGATTGTTTAGTCAGTTCTTTCTCTTTCTTGCTGTATTAATCATATTAACTACATTTTCTCACCTAATTGATGTGTGGCTAAGTTAATATAATAGTATTAAAGTTCTAAAAGCTATTGGTATATGTTCAAAGGATTATTTAACAAGAAGGCTGGCCATATTACTAGTGAAGAAAGCCATCATTTAGACTCTTCTCCCGAGCAAACCACTAGTAGCAAGTTAGTCGACTCTCGCTCAGATGCTAACCCGTACGAAGGGCAATGCGTTTTTTGGTATTGGGATTTTGCAGATGACAAGATTTATTTTCAAGGTTGCAATTCCACTAAACTGGCCAAAATTACCGCACAATCATCCCTAAAGAGCAGTGAACTTATTGCGTTTGTTTGTCCAGAAGATAGAGCCACATTTCGCGTTTTTTTAGACGAAGCTTGGCGTGGTGAAGCGCCTGCGCCACTTGAATATCGAATGCTCAGCCCGGAAGGAGAGGAATTTTGGGTGGTGACTATGCTCAGTCAGCCCATATTTGATGGTTTAAACAAGCCGAAAATCTTGGCGACAACAACCGAGCAAACTTTATATCGCAGTGCCAATGAATACCGTCAACAGCAAAATAACTTATTATTACATTTAGCGACCGATCCGGCTTTACATCAAGGTGACAGTGCTAATTTTTTTGCCCACTTGGCGGAGCATTTAGAGCCTGTTTTTCAGCTGCAACACATTAGCATTTGGATTGCTAACGAGACTTTGTCTTCGCTTACTTGCGTTGAGTATTCTGGTGATGGCTTTGGCAAACTCGGCGAGGTATTACTACGTCAAGATCATCCCAGTTTTTTTAAGTCCGTTGCTGAAAACAAAACCATAGTGGCCAGCGATATGGCTTTTGCTCCCCATACCCAAAGCTTAGATGTCCCCCAACATATTAGTTCTAGTATCCAAACCAGTATTGTTTCTGAAGGTGTGGTTAAGGGGGTTATTTTATGTCAGTCCGCTGGAAAAATGCGTCAATGGAGTATTGATGAGCAAGCATTTTTAAAATCTGTGGCGGCGTTGGCGGCGCGAGTGATGGAAATGGCGCAACGTGGGCTGCAGGAAAAAGCGCGGCTACAGCGTGAAGGATTGATTGATATTATTGCCAGTGCCATTTCGGCTGAAACGGGACAGGGCTTTTTTAATGCATTGGTTAGTGAATTAGCGAAAGCATTAAAAATGCGCAGCGTGATGTTGTGCGAGATTGAATCGGAATATACCGCGCGTACGTTAGCGATGGTGGAAGATGGTGAACTGCAGCAGAGTATGATTTTTTATACCGCAGGCACCCCTTGCGAGAGAGTGGCCAGTGCGGGACCGCAGATTTTTAAAAGAGAGGTGGGAAAATACTATCCCGATTGTGGTGAATTTGTTGATTGGCCAGTAGAAGGATATGTTGCTTGGCCATTGATTAATGGTCGCGAGCATATTATTGGTTACTTGGTATTAATGAGTGACGATGTGGTTGTGGATGAAGCCAATGTAAAAGTGTTGCTGCAAACATTTTCCTTACGGGCGTCGGCAGAGCTGGTACGTAAACAAGACGAAGCACAATTAAAGCTTTCTGCAGTGGCGTTTGAAACCAACGAAGGTATCATTATCGCTGACCCTAATGCTTTGATTTTAAGAGTTAACTATGCTTTTACGGAAATAACAGGCTATGCTGCTGATGAGGTAGCAGGGCAAGACATTAGCATCCTAAATGGTGAGCGTCGTAGCGACCAAGATATTTCTTTGTCACAGAAGTTAGATGAAGAAGGAAAATGGAGTGGTGAGTGTTGGCGGTTACGCAAAAATGGCGAGCTGTACCCACAGTGGGAAACCATTACCTCAGTGCGTGATGATGACGGTAACGTCACTCATTATGTTATTTGTTTTGAAGATATGTCAGAGCGTAAAGCTGCTGAAAAGCGTATTGAAAATCTTGCTTATTATGATGAATTAACTGGCCTACCTAATCGACGCATGTTACTTGAAAGTTTGTCTGATGCATTTGAACATGCTCAGGCGCACAACATGATAGGTGCTTTACTGTTTATCGACTTAGATCATTTTAAAACCATTAATGATTCTTTAGGTCATGCCGCTGGCGATTGGATTTTAGAGCAAGTGGCAAGTCGATTACGTAACATGATCCGCGATGGCGACATTTTGGCCCGTTTAGGTGGTGATGAATTTGTGCTGCTGCTACCGGATTTGTCTGAAAACCCACCTCATGCTGAGCAGCAAGCTAATATTGTGGGTGAGCGCCTCATCCAGATCGTTTCTGCGCCGTATCATTTTGGTGAGCAGATACTTCATATTGGTGCGAGTGTGGGCATCACGCTATTTCCAGGTAAAAAACAAAATGCCAGTGACTTGTTAAAGCAAGCTGATACTGCCATGTATCAAGCCAAATCAGCAGGGCGCAAAACCTTAATGTTCTTTGATATGGACATGCAAAAGCAGGCGGATAAACGCTTAACTATCCATAATGCGCTGCGCTCAGCGATTGAGAAAAATGAATTACTGCTGCATTTCCAGCCTCAGCATATGGTTAAAACGGGCGAAATAGTTGGTGTTGAAGCCTTAGTACGCTGGCAGCCGGAAGGTAAGATGCTGATCAGTCCGGTTGAATTTATTCCAATTGCGGAAGAAAGCGACTTGATCATTGAAATTGGCTATTGGGTGTTACTAGAAGCATGTAAACAGTATATGAAGTGGGTCGAGCAGGATATTCAGTTGCCGCAAATCGCAGTGAATGTTAGTGCAAAGCAGTTTCACCATGTTGATTTTGTTGAGCAAGTAGAAGAAGCGTTGCACTTATCTGGGATGGAGCCAAGCTATCTTAACCTTGAAATTACTGAATCTGTGGTGCTTGGTCATGCCGAAGAAACTATCCGTAAAATGACGCTGTTAAAAGAAAAAGGTATTAGCTTTTCAGTGGATGATTTTGGTGCAGGTTACTCTTCTTTGTCTTATTTGAAGCGCTTACCGGCTGATGAGCTTAAAATTGATCGTTCCTTTATTCGTGATATTCCACGCGATGCCAGTGATATGGCCATTGTTGAGGCGGTTTTGGCCCTTGCCAAGCATATGGGGTTTAGTGTGACAGCTGAAGGTGTAGAAACTCGTCAACAGTTAGAGTTTTTACAAAAGCAGGAATGTAACTTCTACCAAGGGTATCTTGCCAGTAAGCCAATCACGGGCGATGCCATTGTCCGTTATGTGAAACGGCTAAAAACCATCTAACCTCTTTCTCTCGTCATATATAGGGGATTTTAGCTTTTACGGTTAAGATCCCAGCAATCTGTTACAAGAATGCCGATCTGGTTTCAACTTAGCGTAAAGATGATTGCATTTCACCTTTGATTAGCTATGGTTGAATGAAACATTTACAGTTGATTTAATTAACTGTTTTTATATCGTTTCAATACCTTAAGGTGTATTACTTGTGATGCAAATTCGACTGACTTGGTGTTGCCTGTGGTTGGGCTTAGCCGCCCCATTTTTTTCTTTTGCAACCACTTCTGATCTTCCTCCCCAACACGGCATTGCCATGCATGGTGACTTAAAGTATCCAGCTGGTTTTAGTCATTTTGATTATGTTAATCCCGAGGCTCCTAAAGGGGGGACGATGCGCCAAGCTGCGCGAGGAACCTTTGATTCATTTAATCCATTTATTGTCAAAGGAACCTATGAGAGTGGGCTGCTCACGGCTTATGGTAATTTTTTGATTTATGACACCTTAATGGTTCGATCTGATGATGAGCCATTTTCTAAATATGGCTTGATTGCTGAAGGGATTAACGTTGCCGAGGATTTTAGTTCAACGACATTTTATTTAAATCCAAAAGCGACCTTCCATGATGGTCACCCGATTACCAGTGAAGATGTGATTTTCAGTTTTAATACCTTAATTGAGCAAGGCAACCCGCAATATAAATCCTATTACGCTGGGGTTGATCAAGTGACTGCGATAGATCCCCTTACGGTCAGGTTTGACTTTAAACCTGGCGATAATCGCGAGTTGCCACTTATCTTAGGTGAGCTGCCAATTTTACCTAAACACTACTGGCAGCAACGTGATTTTTCTCGCTCAAGCCTAGAGGTGCCCCTTGGCTCGGGGCCTTATAAAATAGCCTCGTTTGATGCCGGGCGTAAGGTGGTTTACCAGCGTGTTAAAAATTACTGGGCCGCTGATTTAAACGTTAACAAAGGACGGCATAATTTTGATCGCTTAGTGTTTGATTATTTTCGTGATACCACGATAGCTTTCCAGGCCTTTAAGGCTGGGGTATTTGATTATCATCAAGAGTATTCAGCCAAAAACTGGGCCACGGCTTATACCGGCGAAGTGTTTGATAATAAAAAAATTATTCGTCGTTTAGTAGATGATGCCAACCCGCAAGGTATGCAAGGCTTCTTTTTTAATTTACGTCGTGACAAGTTTAAATCGCGGGAAGTGCGTCAAGCCATAGGTTTAATGTTTGATTTTGAATGGTTAAATCGGCAATTTTTCTATGGCGCTTATACCCGCAGTGACAGTTTTTTTGCCCATTCAGAACTAGCAGCAACGGGCTTACCCAGCCCTGCTGAGCTTGCTATTCTTGAGCCATATCGAAAGCATTTACCTGAAGATGTGTTTACTCAAGTTTACCAACCACCCGCGACTCAAGGTGACGGTAACATTCGGCCACAAATGCGCCAAGCAGTGGCTTTGATGGAGCAAGCGGGTTACCAACTTAAAAACGGAAAGATGCTGGATAAGCAGGGTAATCAGCTGTTCTTTGAATTTTTGGTTTATGACAAAAGTTTCGAGCGAGTTATCCAGCCTTATCGCCGTAACTTAAGTCGCATTGGCATTGCTAGCGAAATTCGTTTAGTTGATGTATCCCAATATATTAATAGGCTAAATAGCTTTGATTTTGATATCACTACTATACGTCAGGGGCAGTCCATTTCACCGGGAAACGAGCAACCAATCTATTGGAGCTGTGACGCGGCCAGTACGCCGGGCTCTCGCAACTATGCCGGCTTATGTAATCCTGTTGTTGATGAATTAGTGCAACAGCTGATTCGTTCTAATACTCGTGAAGAACTTGTGCTGCGTACTCGGGTGTTAGATCGGGTGTTGCAGCATCTGCATTTTGTGGTGCCGCAATTCTACAGTCCCTCGGATCGAATTGCGTATTGGGATAAGTTTAGCCAGCCAAAGATAAAGCCTGCTTACGCTATTGGTTTAGATACTTGGTGGGCAAAAGAGCAGGGTGCGCTATTAAGCCATTCCAAGGAGGATGCCCATGAGTAGTTATATTTTTCGCCGTTTATTACTGATGATCCCAACCCTCATTGGTATCATGACCATTAACTTTTTTCTTGTTCAAGTCGCGCCTGGTGGACCGGTTGAGCAAGCCATTGCGAAAGTTCAGGGAATTGGCGGCGATGCCACTAATCGCATGGGAACGGGTAATAGCAGTGAGTTGATGACCCGAAATACCCAAGCTAATGCAAGTTATCGCGGCGCCCAAGGCATCGACCCTGAATTTATAGCTCAACTTGAGCGCCAGTATGGTTTTGATAAACCGTTGCTTGAGCGTTATTTTATGATGTTATGGAATTATGCCCGCTTTGATTTTGGTGATAGTTTTTATCGCGATATTAAGGTCACTGATTTATTACTTGAGAAAATGCCGGTGTCGATTTCGTTGGGGTTATGGACTACTTTGTTGGTTTACTTAATTTCTATTCCTCTTGGTATCAAAAAAGCTTCTCGGCACAACTCCCAGTTTGATATATGGACCAGTACGCTAGTGATTACGGGTTATGCGATTCCCGCTTTTTTGTTCGCTATCATGTTGATTGTGGTCTTTGCGGGGGGGACCTACTTTAGCTGGTTTCCCTTGCGTGGTTTAACTTCTGACAACTTTGACCAGCTTAGTTTAGTTGGCAAAATAACTGACTATTTTTGGCACCTTGCCTTGCCGGTTACTGCCTCCGTTATCGGCAGTTTTGCCGCGTTAACTATGCTGACAAAAAATGCCTTTTTAGATGAAATTGGTAAGCAATATGTGGTGACGGCTAAGGCCAAAGGTTGCACTGAGAAACGCGTGTTGTATGGGCACATTTTTCGTAATGCCATGTTGCTGGTGATAGCGGGTATGCCAGCCGCGCTGATTGGTATTTTTCTCACCGGCTCGATGTTGATAGAAGTGATTTTCTCTCTTGATGGATTAGGTTTATTAGGGTTTGAGTCGGTGGTGAACCGGGATTATCCAGTGATTTTTGGTTCGCTCTATATTTTTACCTTAGTGGGACTCTTGCTGAAATTGGTCACGGATATAGCCTATACCATCATTGACCCTCGAATTAACTTTGCGGAGCGCAGCTAATGATGAAGTGGTGGAGTGAAGTTAAAAGTAACCCTATTAATCAGCGTCGTTGGCAGCAGTTTCGCGCCAATAAACGCGGTTACTATTCGTTATGGATTTTCGTGTTTTTATTTGGTCTGAGTTTATTTGCTGAAGTCATCGCGAACGATAAGCCGGTGTTAGTGTATTACCAACAGCAGCTGTTTATGCCGATTATAAGTGATCATCCTGAGACGACTTATGGTGGTGATTTTGATACTTGGACCGATTTTAGTGACCCTTATATTCAACAGCAGATTAATCAAGATGGATGGATGGTGTGGCCGTTAATCCCATTTTCATATGATTCTATTAATTACGCGTTAACTGAGCCAGCCCCATCGCAACCCGATAATGTTAATTGGCTGGGCACCGATGATCAAGGTCGTGATGTGGTGGCGCGCCTGATTTATGGTTTTCGTATTTCGGTGTTATTTGCGCTTGTTTTAACCCTTTCCAGTTCGGTTATTGGCATTACGGCGGGGGCGATTCAGGGCTATTACGGTGGTTGGGTTGATTTGCTAGGTCAGCGATTTATTGAGATTTGGGAAGGCTTACCCATGCTGTTTATGCTGATTATTTTAGCCAGTGTGGTGCAGCCTAACTTTTGGTGGTTATTAGGGTTAATGCTGCTATTTAGTTGGTCTAGTTTAGTCAGTGTGGTACGAGCGGAATTTTTGCGCGGCCGAAATTTGGAATACATCAAGGCAGCAAAAGCGTTAGGAGTGAAAGATCGGGTGATCATGAGTAAGCATATTTTACCCAATGCGATGATCGCGACCATGACCTTTATGCCTTATGTATTTACCGGTGCGTTAACCACCTTAACCGCATTGGACTTTCTTGGCTTTGGCTTGCCGCCGGGCTCTGCCTCACTAGGAGAAATGGTGGCTCAGGGGAAAGCTAATCTGCAAGCGCCTTGGTTAGGTATAACGGCGTTTGTTTCTTTATCGACTATTTTAGTGCTGCTGGTTTTTATTGGTGAAGCGGCTCGCGATGCCTTTGATCCGAGGAAAGCATTATGAATGAGACCCCAGTGACAAAGATGACAAAGCCAGTGATGACAGATCAGCCGCTATTAATTTTAGATAAGCTTTGCGTCAATTTTGCTGATAAAGCCGTGGTGCAAGAAGTGAGTTTTAAGCTAGCTCGTGGCGAAACCCTAGCGATAGTGGGCGAGAGTGGTAGTGGAAAATCGTTAACAGCATTGTCTATTTTACAATTACTGCCAAATGGTGCTTATCACCCGCAAGGGCGAATTCAGTTTGCCGATATTGATGTCTTAGAGCAATCTGACGTGGACATGCAACAGCTACGCGGATCGCGCATCAGTATGATTTTTCAAGAGCCAATGACGTCCCTTAATCCACTGCATACTTTAGGCAAGCAGTTAGCCGAGGTACTTTGGTTACATCAAGGCTTAACGTATCAGCAAGCCATGCCACGAATGCTGGAATTACTTGAGTTGGTTGGTATTCAAGATGCGCAGCGCCGTTTAGGTCATTATCCCCACGAGCTATCTGGTGGTCAGCGCCAGCGCGTGATGATTGCGATGGCGTTAGCCAATGAGCCCGATTTATTGATTGCAGATGAGCCTACTACCGCGCTTGATGTGACGATACAAAAGCAGATATTAGAGTTACTAAAAGACTTGCAAGCCAAGCTTGGCATGGCCATTTTATTGATTACCCATGATCTCAATATTGTGCGCCATTACGCCGAGCAGGTGGTGGTGATGTGTCAAGGTAAGGTGGTAGAGCAGGGCGCCGCACAGGATGTGTTTAAGTCACCGCAACATGAATACACCCAATGCTTATTGTCTGCAGTGCCGATAGGAAAAATGGATGCTCTAGTGGCACCTGAGCCGATTTTATCAGCAGATGATATTAAGGTTTGGTTTCCTATTAAAAGTGGTTGGTTTGGCCGCGTTCATGACTACTTTAAGGCCGTTGATGGTATCAATTTAACTTTAAACAAAGGGGAAACCTTAGGCATTGTCGGTGAAAGTGGCTCAGGTAAGAGCACTTTGGCACAGGCCATTCTTGGATTAAATAGCAGTCAAGGTCGAGTGACTTACCTAGGCCAGAGGCTTGATGGTAAAAACTCTGCACAACTTGCTCCTTTACGTAAAGAAATACAAATCGTGTTTCAAGATCCATTTGGCAGTTTAAGTCCGCGAATGTCGGTACAACAAATTGTCAGTGAAGGTTTACTGGTACATGAGCAGCTGAGTAACAATGAAGTGGCGGCGCGGGTGCGTGATGTGCTGTTGGAAGTGGGGTTGGATGGAAAGGCGGCGCAGCGTTATCCTCATGAATTTTCTGGTGGCCAACGCCAACGTATCGCGATTGCACGAGCCATCATTTTAAAACCCAAATTAATTGTGCTAGATGAGCCTACTTCAGCGTTAGATCGTACGGTGCAAAAACAGATTATTGAATTGTTAAAAAAACTACAGCAAAAGTATCAGTTAAGTTATTTATTTATTAGTCATGATCTTGCTGTAATCCGCGCCCTATGTCATCGTGTCATGGTGATGCAAGGAGGCAAACTAATAGAAGAGTCAGATGTAAATTCATTATTTAGTCAGCCAAAATCTGACTATACTCGCAACTTGTTATCAGCAGCATTAATTTAATTTTTCAGGACATTTAGGAGAGACGTTTGCGTATTACATTGGTCAGTATTTTATTGCTATTTACGAGTTTCAGCCAAGCTAGCTCCTTGTCTGAGCAACGTAGTTTATATAGCAAAGCGTTGGAAGCTCAAAAACAAAAAGATTGGGGCAATGCCGAGCAACTGAGAAAACAACTTGGTGATGATTACCCACTGGCACTTTTTTTGGAATATAACGCATTAAAAAGTCAGCTTAGCTTTCTGCCGATAGAAAAGGTGCAACGTTTCAGCCAAGAAAATCAAGATTCTTACTTGGCTAACACCTTAGAGCGGCAATATTTGTTTCGCCTTGCTGCTCACGAGAAGTGGCACAGCTTTCTTAAATTACAGCCACAACAGCCAAACAACATAGCCTTACAGTGTCATTATTATAATGCCCAATTGCAAGTAGGTGATAAATCTATTGCTTGGGAGGGGGCCGAGAAGCTATGGCTGTCTGGCCAATCACGTCCTGATGCTTGTGACCCATTGTTTGCCAGTTGGAAGCAAGCCGGAAAGCTAAGCCAGGATTTGATTTTTGAGCGTATGTTATTAGCTTTTAAGGCAAATAAGCCCAAGTTAATGGCTTATTTGCAAAAAAGTTTAACCGGTAAGCATCAAGCCTATGGTGAGCAATTAAGCAGTATTTATGCAAACCCTAAGCTGTTATTAAACGTTAATGATTATCAGCAAAAGACGTCGCCAAATGACAAAATAGTGGCAGTAGGCTTAGATCGCTTAGTTGCGAAATCTACAGCGGGGGCTTTAAAAGCGTACCGCCATTATGACAAGCAATTTAACTTCAGCCAAGAGCAGCGTAAGTCACTCGAGTTAAAGATCATTCAGTATGTGATGTACCGTGATTTGACTAAAGCCTTTAAATGGGCTGATAAACAACTGGCGGAATGGCAAGATGCAACTGTGATTGAGCAGCGCATTCGTTATGCCCTTGCGCAGCAACAATGGTCAACCGCGTTAAAGTGGATTGAGTTGCTACCGCCAGCAGATAAAAACCATGAACGCTGGAAATATTGGCAAGCACGCTTAAATAAAAAAGCAGGTCGTGATAAAGCTGCCAATGTATTTTTTGCCGAAGTCGCTAAAGAGCGCAGTTATTATGGTTTTATGTCGGCTCAGCAGCTCGGGGTGCCGTATAGCTTAAATATTGAAAAGGTGACGTTAAACAAGGCGATGTTAACGGATAAAATGCCAGTATTAGCACGCATTAATGAGTTACTTTATCATGGCGCCGATAACATCGCTCGCACCGAATGGGGTCACCTAATTAGTCGTCAACCTAAGCCCATTGTTGATCACTTAGGGCAATATGCCCTTGAAAAAGGTTGGTTGCATTTTGCTGTGTTAGCCAGCATTGAAACAAAAAGTTGGGATTTAGTAGAGCAACGTTTCCCACAAGTGGAAGCGCCAACTTTTAATAAGTTTGCTAAAGAGCGCCAAGTAGACAGTAGCTTCTTGTTTGCCTTGGCGCGTCAGGAAAGTGCTTTTTACGCTCAAGCAAGGTCACCCGTTGGCGCGCGTGGTTTAATGCAGTTAATGCCTGCAACGGCGAAATATACCGCGAAGAAAATTGGCGTTAAATACGAAGGAGTGGCAAGTCTTTACGATCCCGAAGTGAATGTACGCTTAGGCAGTGCTTATATCAAAGGGTTACTGGATGATTACAATGGTAACCGTATTTTAGCCAGTGCGGCCTATAATGCGGGCCCGAATCGGGTAAAAAGATGGCGCGCCAATAGCCCAGGTTTAGCCGCGGATGTATGGGTTGAAATCATTCCGTTTAGGGAAACCCGCGGTTATGTGCAAAGTGTGCTCGCTTATAACGTGGTTTACCAACATCAACAAAATAAGCCGATGTCGATGCTGACTAAGCAAGAGTGGCAAACGCAGTTGTAAACACAGTTATAATGAATACCCTTGAAAAACAAAAAGGCGCTTATTTAGCGCCTTTTTTGCAAAGTGATGATAAGTAAAAGAAGCTTATTACCAACAATCCGCCGGGGTTTTCGTGTCTGACTGGTTGAGCTCTAAAGGACTACAAGTGGTCGATCCTTCTTTGTCGCTTGCCTGAGTGGAGCCAGGAACTGCTACTGCTTTTAAAGTGTATGCGTGGGCAGTAGCTGATGACGGCACTATACTAAAAGTATAGTAGGTGCCTGTGGCACTACTTGCACCCATTAATGAAGTAATCGAGCTATTATAGGTTGCATTAGTAATGCGCCACGATTCCTGCTCAAGGGAGGCTTTCATTAGGAATGCTTGTGCATCCGCACGGCGCGTTTTCTGTATATGGCTTTGGTACGAGGGATAGGCAATCGAAGCTAGAATACCAATAATAGCGACGACTATCATTACCTCCATCAAAGTAAAGCCTGAATGTTTATGTATTTTTGTCATTTATTTTAATCCTTGTGTTTTGCCACTGCTTTACATGATATGCCGTTTTTATTGTTAATAAAGTCAAATGCATAGATAAGGGCATCAGTATATGCCAATTTGGTATCTGCATCACCTATTACGACTCTCAAAGGGGCCACTGATTGTGGTCAATTTTTGTCCGTGATAAAATTCACTGGATAAAATTTCGAAGTGTGCTACATCACAATTTATGAGGTCATGGATGATATCAAAGCCAGTTAAGTTTCAGGGCTTTACTTTAATGGAACTATTGATCGCGATTGCGGTGCTCTCTATTTTGTTAAGCATTGGGGTTGGCTCTTATAGCAGCCTGTTTAAGCGTAACGAATTACGGGGAGCCAGTGAGTCGTTGTATTCTTTACTTACCTATGCCAAAAGTGAATCGATTAAGTCAAATAGCAAAATCGCGGTAAGTTTTACTGATGGCGACAATGGCGAATGGTGTGCAGGCATGACGAGTGTGACAGCAACAAAAACTTCGTGTGACTGTAGCCTAACCGATTCAAGTTTAGGAACAGCTTGTGCTATCACTTCAGGTGTTCCAGCGAATAACCGCCTAGTGGTAATTGATGGGGATGAATTCAAAAAAATATCCCTTTCCGGTGGCAGTACTATCATATTTGATAATGTTCGAGGTTTTCCTGATAGCACGAGTAGCATGGCTCTACGTACTGATACCAACGATAAAGTTCAGGTGAAGGTAAATGTCATGGGCAATGTCTCCACTTGCACCTTGGCAGGTTCATCTGATTATAGCGCTTGCAGTTAAGAGAGTATCGCAGCTTGAATTTGTCAGCTTTGTTAACCACCAAATCGAAACAACATGGTTTTTCCCTCGTTGAATTGATGATCTCTATGGTATTAGGGTTGGCGGTGGTTGGCATGATGATCTCCCTTTATACCAGCAGTATTGTTAACAATAATAAAATCATTAACCAAGGCAAGCTCAACTTGGAAATGAAAAACTTAATTGAGCTAATGTCGCGTGATATCCGCCGGGCTGGCTATTGGGGCGGGGCGACATCCAGTGCCTTGAGCAGTGATTTTAGCAGCAACTTATACAATAGTGCGTCAGCCGCGTTAGCTGTGTCACCCGACAAATCTTGTATTACTTTTGCGTATGATATGGACAGTGCTAACCCAGAGGTAACCGCTCAAGAATATATAGGTTATAAATTACAACAAGGCAGTGTTTATATTCGTTCCGGCTTATCCCCTTGTGGTGCCGAGAGTCATTGGACGCAATTAACAAACGATGCCATATATATTGATAATCTTGCCTTTAACTTAACCAAAGTTAATGCTAAAGGCGAAATTGGCACCGTACCATCAGAGGGCCTAAATACACTGATGAGTACAGTGACGATAAACCTGAAAGCGTCGCTGAAAAGTGATCGACAAAAATCGATAACGCTGGATAAAACAGTGTTGGTGCGCAATCAAGGTTACTGAAGGTTTACTCAAATTAAGAGTTTTCAAAGAGAGACTCAGAGTAAACCCATAAATATAAGCTCATTGAGAAGTACAACGGGAGCTGTATGATCAAACTATCACCCTCTGGTAAACAGGAGGGGATGGCGACCTTGCTTGTCACCATCCTACTCATGTTAAGTGCTACCGCATTTACCTTTTACACGGCTAAGAATAAGCTGTTCGAGATCCGTGCCTCGGGTAATGATTATCGATATAAAGAAGCCTACGCTAATGCTGAACTAGGGCTAGATTATGCTGGCACTTGGTTAGCATTTGGTAAGGTCAAGGTTGGCAGCAAAGAGCAGCCTGCGGCTATGTCATTTATAAACAAAACCAGTGATGAACCACTAAAACTTAATATTGGCTCGAGCACGGATAAAGGGACGCAAAAATTCATTGAGTTTTTTGCTTCTAATCAAGTTGAAGTGGTCGTTAAGCAGAGCCCAACTAATCCTAAATTACTGCAAGTCGTGAGTACCGGTCGCTCCCGAGATGGTCAGGCAAAAGCAGTTGTCAGTCGTGAATTCTACTTTTCAGGAAACGCCAATAACGGCGGCAACAATATACCAATTGCGCCGATTACCACCAATACACAAACACTTATAGAAGGCGCGGTGCAGCTGGCCAGTAACCCGACTGCATTTGATGATCAAGAGCTGTCTTATTGGAGTAGTTACAGTGCGTTGCAGTTAGCTGGCAACTGGTTTAGCTACAGTAATGATGGCTTTGCTGATCTTTCAAAGTTTAATAATACCTTAGAAGCCGGCGATGCCACGCTAGAAAACGAATTAGGTTGGTATAGTGAAGATACTTTGGAAAGTTTTTCTGAGCTCAATTCGGAGCAAGAATCGTTCGCCAGTGATGACATTTCATTATCAGACCCTCGCTTTCCAGATAGCCTAAAAGAAGAATATTTAGGGGTAGATGAAGCTGACTTTGCCAAACTGAGAAATGAAGTTGCGAAGCAAGCTGCCGAGGGTGAAGAAGGGATTATTTTTGTTGAGCCCAATGATCTTGGTATTTGTGATATTCCTGCCGGTGGGCAAGGTGAAAAAGTCGTTTGGATTTACGGTGATTGCCCTATTCATGTTAATGGTATCGCTGGGGCAGGTTATAGCGCAGGTACACTGACTGAAGGTGTGACTGTCATTATTGATGGTAATGCAGACTTTCGTGGCGGAGCTTCTATAAACGGCCTTGTTTATGTCGTTAATAGTAATATGGAAACCCAAAACAGTGCGGCTGTTAACGCCAAGTTTGGCGGTTCAATTAGCGTAAAAGGCGCCATGATCGTCGATGGAATTTACCATGGAGTGGTATTGACCTCTGGCTCGATCGTGGTGGATTACAGCGCTGATGTATTACGGACCCTATCAGGTGTGAATGCCTCTGCAATGGGGGGGAGTCGATTTGGCTGGGTGCCAGGTACCTGGCGAGACTTTAACGGGTAAACGGACGTAATCGTTATTTCATGAAACGCAAAGAGCAAGGGTTTAGCTTAGTCGAAATATTAATCTCCGTGCTGATAATCAGCGTGGCGGTGGTGGCGACGGTTAAATTGCAAAAGCATCTTTTTCTTAAAAGCAGCCAAGCGGAAGCGCGCTTGGTTGCGCTTGAGCTCGCTCAAGCAAAGATGGAAGACTTTAAAGACTTTTTGACCGTTGATGACTTTAATGCGATTGCAACAGGTAATGAAGTGCCGCAACACTATGGTATTTTTACTTATGAAGTGAAATGGCAAGTTGAAGAGTTAAAGCTCTTGGACGGCGTAACTAACCCGAAAAAAATCGATATTTCAGTTGCTTGGCAGGGAATAAACCAAACCTCTCATGAAGTGCAATTAAGTGGCTTTTTAAGTCCATTGAGCCACTTCTCATCCGATAATATTTTTAAGGATTTAACTGGCAACTAGCTCCCCGTTTGTTGCATTTCCTCTGATTTTTCTGCTTAATAGTTTTTTCTCTCCGTTATTTATAGGCTCTTAATGTTAGATTTTCGCAGTGATACGGTTACCCAGCCTAGTAATGCTATGCGTCAGGCTATGCTCAGTGCACCTGTTGGTGATGATGTTTATGAAGATGATCCCAGTGTTAATAAGTTACAAGAAATGGCGGCGGAAATGTCAGGGTTTGATGCCGCTTTGTTTACGCCATCAGGCACTCAAGCTAACTTAATTGCATTAATGTCTCATTGCGAAAGAGGCGATGAGTATATTTGTGGTCAACAGGCCCATAACTATATCTATGAGGGCGGTGGCGCAGCTGTGCTAGGGTCGGTGCAAGCTCAACCAATCGAAAACTTAGCCGATGGCAGCTTAGATTTAGTTAAAATGAGAGCTGCTATAAAAAGTGATGATATTCATTTTGTAAAAACTAAACTGATTTCGTTAGAAAATACCATTAATGGCAAAGTGCTGAGCCATGATTTTATGGCGCAAGCTCAAGCCCTCGCATTTGAATATAATCTGCGTATGCATTTAGACGGCGCTCGTGCATTTAATGCTGCGGTGAAGTTAGGCGAGCCTATCAGCAGTATTACCCAATACTTTGATTCTACGTCTATTTGTTTATCTAAAGGTTTAGGCGCACCGGTTGGTTCATTACTGTTAGGTGATACGAAGTTTATTAACAAAGCGAAACGTTGGCGTAAAACCTGCGGTGGTGGCATGCGTCAAGCTGGCATGCTGGCCGCAGCGGGAATCTTTGCTTTAGAGCATAATGTGGAGCGCTTAGCTGACGATCATCTTAATGCACGCTATCTGGCTGATGCTCTTGAAAATATCAGTGAACTAGATGTTAATCCTGCTTTAGTACAAACGAATATGGTATTTGTTAAGTCGAAACAAGTCGACTTTCTTGCCTTGGCGGAATATTTAAAGTCACAGGGCATTCTAATTTCACCGGGAAAAGTGTTGCGTTTAGTAACCCATCTTAATGTCGACAAAACCAGCATTGACACTTTAGTAGCTGGCATAAAGGATTTTATTAAGGAAAAGTAAGTTTTAATGCGCCAGCTGTGTCAGTAAGGTGAATAAATCGGGTTGCCAGTAATGAGCTGGCAAAATGCGCTCTCCTTTAAATGCGACGCCTTCAACCAATAAGCGTTGTTTTTGTTCATGGTACAAGGGGGTATTTTTTGCGATGGCAATTTTGCCTTGGCTCGAAACCACACGATGCCATGGTAAATTCAACTCACTGGGGGCAACTTTTAGCGCTTTACTGACCAAGCGAGCATGTTTTGGTAGCCCTGCCAAATCTGCCACTTGCCCATAAAACGCAACAGATCCTTCAGGGATAAGTTGGATAACTTGATAAATTTGTTGATATTTTTGTTCTGACATTAACTATCGGCCACTAAATTTTTTAACCATTTTTTCCGGTGAACACGAAAAATCATCAACACGGCCTTAACTAACTCTTCCGACAGTGAACATAAATAGACTAAATAAAGTGGCCAACCCCATACAGTAGCTGCGACAAATGTGAGAGGAATACCAATGCACCACATGCAAAATAAGTCGATAAAAATACTGTAATTTACATCACCACCACTGCGCAGTACGCCCATGATCCCCACCATGTTGAGAACTTTTAGGCTTAAAGCCAGTGCCATGATGATTAATACTCGGATCGCGCTGTCCAGTGTATCTCCTTCAAAGCCACTAAATATGCTGGCAATTTGATCTTTAAACAGCAAAATAACCAATGTCATAAACAAGGCGAGCACAGGACTGAAAATAATAAAAACCCAAGACTGCTGCCATGCATCTTCATATTTGTTGGCGCCAAGTTCATGGCCAAGCATGGTCGAACAGGCCACAGCAAAACCGATAAATAGAGCAAAAATACTGCCTTCGACAGAGGCGAGCATGCTCATTACGGCAAGCTCATCAACGCCGATGCGAGCAAAAATAAAGCTATAAATTAAGACCCCAAAAGCCCAAAAACCATCATGAATTAACAGCGGAACAGCGATCAACGAAAAGCGCTTAACCTCTTTTATTGTTAACGCCTGTTGAACATCCAGCCAGCCAAACACGACCATTCGGCGTTTTTTTAGCACATACAAGATCAAAATAAGCGTTTGGAATAAGCGAGAAATAGTGGTGCCCCATGCACTGCCTTCTACACCTAATTCAGGGAAACCTAAATGACCAAAAATCAGTACCCAGTTTAAAAAAACGTTAAGCATGATGGCTAAAATACCAATATTAGTCGGGGTTTTAGCATCACCTATAGCCCGCAATGAAGCCTCAATCGGCACCACCATCGCGGTCAGTAAAATCGTTGCTCCGGTAATTTGTAAATAAGTAGAGCCAAGCTGGACTAGGTTCGTTGCATCGCTGGCTAATGTGATAACGGATGTGGGAGCAAAGGTATAAATAAGTGCAAACGGCAAGGAAATGGCAACTGCACAGATCACCGCTAATACTAAACAGCGCCGGACCCCAGCTACTTCACCTTTACCGAAGTATTGCGCGGCTAATACACTCACTCCGCCAGATAAACCAAAAATGATCAATAGGTTGAAAAAAAAGACTCGGTTTCCCAATCCAACCGCAGCCACTTCGGCTTCGCCAAGCTGGCCGACCATTAAAATGTCGACCAGACCCAGCAGAGAAAAAAGTAATGATTGCAAAGAAACAGGCAGTGCCAGTTGCCATAGCTTGCGCAAAAAATCTTGATTAGTTGCGGTGGCTATTTTTGCTTTCATCGACTTTCCTCAAGGTTCAACGGGAAACCGAAAAGATTCGATCAGGTGTTGATTTATAAGACCAGTTAACTATATCCGCTTTTGCCAATTGTTAGCATAGTGTAAACTCGCAACATGTTGTTCTAAGCTATCATTTGTGAATTTTATGGATTTATGGCAAGACTGTTGTGAAGCGGCAGATGCCTGCCAAGAAGTGTTTTTTGGCCCTGAAGAAGCTATATACCTACAAGATCAGGGGATTATATTGTGTGGTACCAGCTTAGCGCGAGAGCATTTCCTAGTTCGTCGAACTCGACCTAATTTTCATGTGTTGTTATATAGCATCAAAGGTCAAGGAAGGATGCTCACCCCGAATGCTGAAAAGGTGATTGAAGCGGATACCTTAACCTTATTGCCAGCCGGTACGATTAATGGGTTTCAATTGGATTCAAATGAGTGGCAAGTCGCTTGGCTGATTTTAGAAAACAATGAACAATGGCAAGGTTTGGCCAATGGCGAGCCCGAGGTAAGCTATTGCGAGCATGCCCAAGCGATTTTTCACGCCATGAACATGTTTTTTTCAGAGGCTAAATTAAGTGGCAACCAATCCGGGCTAGCGGTCACTTGCTTAGATATGTTGTTACAGCTAACCCATAAGTCTTTATTTAAACAAGGGCAGCAAAGTGGCTTAGAGATAAAATTACGTCACTTATTTAACCAAGTTGAACAGCAATTACATCACCCATGGTCTGTTACTGAGCTGGCGGAAAAGCTCCATTATTCAGAGCCACATTTTTTCAGGCTCTGTTTACAGCATTTAGGCATGAGTCCGAAACAGTATTTATTACAGCTCAAAATGGCGCGCGCTAAGCATTTGTTAGTTACCCAGCGTTGGGGCGTTGGTCAAGTGGCATTAGCGCTGGGATACTCCGATGTGGCAAACTTTTCTAATCGCTTTAAAAAACACTTTGGCATGTCGCCCAGTGCAATGAGACAAAGGTAGCACGCTAAGCTGGTAAAACTCACCGTTACAGGATTTTCCAAGAGTGATTTTATTGTACTTCATATAAGCACTTATTATGCACTCATTTCGCCAGTTGATTTATTGATTCTTTTTCTGTATCAGACTATTAGCTTTACAATGAACAACGGAACAACCCGATCAAAAAAGCCAGCTCAATGAGCTGGCTTTTGCTACCAATGTTATAGTGGGCGATTAAAGCGCGTGTAGAATATTGTCTACCGACGCTTTAGCGTCACCAAATAGCATTGAAGAGTTCTCTTTAAAGAACAGTGGGTTTTGTACGCCGGCATAACCAGAAGCCATTGAACGTTTGAAAATAACCACGTTCGTAGCATTCCATACTTCTAGCACAGGCATACCTGCAATCGGTGAGCCAGGCTCTTTTGCTGCAGGGTTTACCGTATCGTTAGCACCAATAACAAGCACAGTATCAGTGTCTGTGAAGTCATCATTGATTTCGTCCATTTCTAATACAATGTCATAAGGCACTTTCGCTTCGGCGAGTAGTACGTTCATGTGGCCTGGTAAACGGCCCGCAACTGGGTGAATACCAAAACGTACATTAACGCCTTTATCACGCAGCTTACGTGTTAGGTCAGCGACAGGATATTGTGCTTGTGCTACCGCCATACCATAACCTGGTACAATCACCACGCTGCGGCTGTTACGTAGCATTTCTGCTACTTCGTCAGCGCTTGCTTCCGTATGCTCACCGTGCTCTGCATCTGATGCAACGGCGCCGCCTTCAGCGCCAAAACCGCCTAAAATAACGCTAATGAATGAGCGGTTCATTGCCTTACACATGATGTAAGACAGAATTGCACCACTTGAGCCGACTAATGCACCGGTGATGATCAGTAAGTCGTTTGAAAGCATAAAGCCTGTGGCCGCAGCTGCCCATCCTGAGTATGAGTTAAGCATCGAAACCACTACTGGCATATCGGCACCGCCGATAGAAGCCACTAAATGCACACCAAAAGCAAAAGCAATTAGCGTCATTAGCAGTAGGGCAAACATGCTGCCGTTTTCAGCGTTAACGAACATCATTAGCAATAGTGCACTGCTGCCCAGAGCTGCAATGTTTAACCAGTTTTTCGCTGGTAGGTTTAACGGTGCGCTGCTGAACTTACCACTTAGCTTACCGTAAGCCACGATAGAGCCTGTGAACGTCACAGCACCAATGAAAATACCTAGGAACACTTCTACTAAGTGGATCATGTGCTCGGCGTGGGCATCTGGTCCTGGGATCACTTCTGGTGGTACGATAAACGAGTTAAAGCCGATTAATACCGCAGCCATACCGACGAATGAGTGCAATATTGCAATCAGTTCAGGCATTTCTGTCATTTCAACTTTTTTCGCTTTATGTACCCCTATCGCGCCACCAATCACCATCGCGAGGATGATCCAAGCTAGGCCGGATACGCCGTCACTGAATACGGTGGCGAAGATGGCGATAGCCATACCCACGATACCGTACAAGTTACCGCGCTTAGCGGTTTCTTGTTTACTCAAGCCATTCAGGCTGAGGATAAATAAAATAGCGGCTATGATATAAGCGGCTGTCATAATTCCTGCTGACATTGATTATCCCCTAGTCTTTAGTAAACATTTTCAGCATGCGCTGAGTTACGGTGAAACCACCGACTATGTTGATAGTTGCAATCAGTACCCCAATAAAGGCTAAGAAACTGGCAAAGCCATTTTCACTGCCTACTTGCAGTAATGCACCGATTACGATGATGCCTGAAATTGCGTTGGTTACACTCATCAGTGGGGTATGCAGCGAGTGGCTTACATTCCACACCACGCCATAACCGACCACACAGGCAAGGACAAACACAGTAAAGTGAGATAAGAAGCTACTTGGTACACTGTCGGCGATCCAGAAAAACGCTAATGCGCCTAAACCAGCAACAATAGGTTTGATCCAAGGATTCGCCGGCTTTTCTTCTACTACGGCGGCAGGCTCAGCGGCGGCAGGTTGCGCAGGTGCTGCGCTTACTTTGATTGCTGGTGGTGGCCAGCTAATTTCGCCTTCTTTAACGACTGTGGTGCCACGTAGCACTTCGTCTTCAAAGTCGATATCGATGTTGCCGTCTTTTTCTTTACATAGCAGCTTCATCAAGTTAACTAGGTTAGTCCCGTATAGTTGACTTGATTGTGTCGGTAAGCGGCCAGGTAGATCGCTGTAACCAACGATTTTAACGCCGTTAACTTCAACCACTTTACCGTTTTCAGTAAAGGCACAGTTACCGCCCGTTTGCGCAGCTAAATCGACGATTACGCTGCCAGTTTTCATCGACATTACCATTTCTTCGGTAATGATCAATGGTGCAGGGCGACCAGGGATAAGTGCGGTTGTAATAATGATGTCAACGTCTTTGGCTTGCTCAGCAATCATCTCCGCTTGGGCTTTCAAGTAGCCTTCACTCATCACTTTTGCATAACCATCAGTGCTTGAGCCGTCTTCTTGATAATCAGGCTTTAGGAACTCAGCACCCATTGATTCAATTTGCTCAGCTACCTCAGGACGCGTATCCGTTGCGCGCACGATTGCACCTAAGCTACCTGCTGCGCCAATGGCCGCAAGACCAGCAACGCCTGCGCCAACCACTAATACTTTCGCTGGTGGCACTTTACCTGCAGCCGTTATCTGACCGGTAAAGAAACGACCAAACTGGTTAGCGGCTTCAATTACAGCGCGGTAACCAGCAATGTTTGCCATCGAACTTAATGCGTCTAACGCTTGTGCGCGAGAAATACGAGGTACGGCATCCATGGCGAGCACGTTGATGTTTTTGCTGCTTAGCTTCTTCATCAAGTCTTCGTTCTGTGCCGGCCAAATAAAGCTGATCAAGGTGGCTCCGTCTTTGATGAGATCAATTTCATCAAAAGTTGGCGCGTTTACCTTAAAAATAACGTCTGATTGCCAGATTGCATTGGCATCGGTCGCCAGTGTCGCGCCTGCATCAACATAATCTTGATCATTAAAGCTGGCTTTTTGGCCAGCACTGGCTTCAATAGAAACTGAAAAACCGAGTTTTAGTAGTTGCTCAACCGTTTTTGGTGTTGCAGCCACACGGGTTTCATTTTCTAACAGCTCTTTTGGTACACCTATCTGCATAGTTATTCCCTGAGTTATTAAGTTTTTGCATATTTTACTGATAACAATCTAAGAAGGCTGGATCTGGATCATGATTCAGTGGCTTATCGTTATTTTCAATAAAGGTGTTATTTTACAACATTTCTTAGTCATCCTAGAGAAAATGACCGCTTCAATCCACTATTTAAGCTAAAAAAGGCTTATCTTTTTAGGATAATTACGTCATTTTTATAACTTAACGGTATAAGAAGGTTTGCCAAATTTATTTTTTAGGTATAAAAAATAGAGGCGATTCGGCCTCTATCGGTTACCTTCTTGCTGAAATGTTGGCTATTTTAGCTCAGATGTTACTTCTGAGCCGGACGTTTCCTGATTTGGAGTGGTCGTCGCTTGTTGTAATGTTACGTAACGATTGATGAGTAAGATCAGGATCAATACTGGGATACCGATGGCCGCCGTAGCAATAAAAAAATGCACATAGCCGAATTTATTAACGAACTGACCTGAAAATCCTGCAATAAATTTTGGTAGTAAGGTCATCACCGAGCTAAACAGGGCATATTGGGTCGCTGAAAAAGTTCGATTGGTTAAGCTAGATAGATAAGTGATAAACGCGGAGATTGCGATCCCCCCACTCAAGTTATCCAGTGAAATAACCGCAATTAATAAATGAAAGTTAGTAATAATAAACTCCCACGGCTCGGCGCTAAAAAGGGTTAATTGCCCTTGATAAAGCACTTCATCAACTTTGGTCATCGCTAATAAAGCAAAGGTTAAGTTGGTGGCAGCTGAGAGCAGGGCGCCGAGAAACAAAATTTTCATGGTGCCAAATTTATGGATCAAAATACCGCCGAATCCCGCCCCCACTAATGTCATGATCACGCCAAACACTTTAGTGACGGCGGCAATTTGCTCTTTAGTGAACTGCATATCAACATAAAAAGGGTTGGCCATGATCCCCATCACAATATCTGAAATACGGTAGGTGGCAACAAGGGCTAAGATCAGTAACGCTTGCCAACGATAGCGCAAGAAGAAATCCGCAAACGGCATAAAGATGGATATTTGTGCCCAAGCGATTACTCGAGCAAACACTGGGAACATGCCGTTAGCGATAAGGTTGCTTTGTATTTCAAGTTGTTCAGCGTTTGACTTTCTTAAGTCCACATCTGGCTCATGACAAAATAAGCAAGTGATGACGCCAATCAGCATTAAACACATCATGACTAAATAGGATAGTGTCCAAGCGCTGCGATGGTAGCCTTGCGCGCCATCGGCAAACAAGGCTGCTAAGGTTAATGCGCCAGCCCCAGCGGCAATCATGGCTAAACGATAACCAGTTAGATAGGACGCCGACATCGCCGCTTGATATTTTTCCGGTGCGGACTCAATGCGATAGGCATCAATCACAATATCTTGGGTGGCCGAGGCAAAGGCCACCATCACGGCAAAAGCGACAAACAGGCCTAAGTGTTCAAGAGGATCGGTAAAGGCGATACCCGCGATAGCGGCCATGATCAACAATTGTGATAATAACAGCCAACTGCGACGACGGCCGAGTAAGTTTGATAATACAGGCAGAGAAAAGCGGTCGACCATGGGCGCCCAAACCCATTTAAAACCATAAGCAAGGCCAGCCCAGCTGGCAAAGCCAATTAAGGCGCGATCCACGCCAGCCTCTCGTAACCAAAACGACAAGGTGCCAAACACCAGTAAAATAGGCAGGCCTGCAGAAAAACCCAGTAAAAATAAAACGGCGACACGTTTTTCAAAGTAGACGCTAATGGCTTGCCACCAGCTTGATTTAGTTATGGCTGAAATTGTCTTGGCCTCGAAACAAGAATGCTTAGGCATTCTGCGAGTCTAAGGCAACAAAATCAAGGAATAACACGAGATAAAACGAAGTAGAAACGGTGATGGTATGGCTTAGTGGTAATGTGCCAGTCCAAATCAGGACTGGCTAATTAAACTGAAATATCGTTAATTATTTAGCTTCAATAACTTGAATACTTTTAATCACGACTGGGTTGGTCGGTACGTCACGCGCGCCCGGCATGGCTGCAGTGGTGCCTGTTGCGACATTAGCAATGGCATCAACTACTTCAATGCCAGAAGTGACTTTACCAAACACGGCATAACCGGCGCCATAGGCTCCTTGATCTAAGTTAGTGTTGTTGGCGTGGTTAATAAAAAATTGGCGCGTAGCGGAATCGGGAGCATTAGTGCGCGCCATCGCGATTGTGCCACGGCTGTTTGATAGGCCATTGCTGGCTTCGTTTTTAATTGGCGCATTGGTTGCTAGGCGTTGGTAATCTTGATTGAAGCCGCCCCCTTGGATCATAAAGCCTGGGATCACGCGATGAAACAAGCTATTTTTGAACTCATCTTGTTTGATATAAGCCAAAAAATTATCGACGGTGATTGGTGCTTTATCTTGATAAAGCTCTAGGACAATATCACCTTTGCTGGTTTTGATTTTTATTTCTGGGTTTGCAGCATGGGCTGTGAAGCTGAAGCCAGTTAATAACATCAACAAGAAAGCGGAGAGAAGATGGCGAAAGTTCATCAATTAGTCCTTTTTATTTAGTTCTTCAAAGAGTTGTTTGTCGTTCAAAATATCTGCAAGCAATGTAGTCAGTTGCTTGTTTAAGCCTTCTTCCAGCTCTGCTGCTGTCGGGCTAAACGGGCCTGTTTTCGTTGAAACGGTTTTGTATTGCTTGGTTACTTTACGCGTTGGTTTTTCTATAACCAATGTTAACTGAGTTGTGCTTTGTGCGTCAAAGCTGGTACCGTTTTTGATTATTTTGGTTTCCATTGCCACAACATCAAGGTGCAGTTTGGTACTTGAACTACCGGTAATGGTGACCCCTTGCTCGGTTAATCCTTGGCCTAGCTTGTCTGCGAGTAAGATGCGAACTGGAACATCGTTATTGACTAAGGTAGTGGGCTTGTCATCCTCTTGAATACTAACAATATGTGGTTGTGTACGTAAATCGCTAGAAACTAAGGCTGTAGTGGTGTTGGCGGGGTACTTTACTGTTTGCTCTGCCACTTTAGGTGATAAATGCAGGTTAAGGGGTAAAGATGATGAGCAACCGCTTAGTAAAGCAAGGCCCAATAATGGGACGAGAAGTGATTTCATAATTGCCTTTAACTGGTAAAGAAATAGAATTCGTGATGATAGCGTATTTGTTTTGAAAATCTATCATTTGATTATTATGTCTAGGCTGATTTTTTATATTACAGAGTAAGTTATGATGTTATTTAGTGGGCATCAGGGGTTGGAGCATATTCAGTTGTCTGGCGCTGACCTTTGGTATCAACCTGACTTTTATTCGCGAAGTCAGGCCGATAATCACCTATTAGCCTTGCAGCAGTTAGCGTGGCAACAGTTAAATATCCGCTTATACGGCAAGGAAGCGCTGCAACCTCGCCAGCAAGTATGGTTTGGCGACAAACCTTATACTTACTCGGGCTTAACATTAACCCCTGAGCCCTGGACCACATTACTGAGCCAGCTTAAGGGGGATGTTGAATTGGCCAGCGGCCATTCTTTTAATACGGTTTTGGGTAATTTATATCGAAATGGCAGTGATTATATGGGCTGGCATAGTGATGATGAAACTGAGCTGGGCCCCAATCCTGTTATCGCATCCTTAAGCTTTGGCGAAACCAGACGGTTTTTATTAAGGCATAAAACAACGGGAGAAAAACTTGAACTCGCTTTGCCTCATGGCGCACTGTTGATCATGGGCGGTTCAACTCAGCACAATTGGCAGCACCAAGTAGCAAAAACGCAAAAGCCTTGTCGCTTACGCATCAACCTTACTTTTCGTGATGTTTGTATGGTTTGAGTGTCTGTAACTGGCAATATCAGGCCGTAAATTGATTTGCTTCATGTATTTACCTACCGCTCCTTGCTTCATAATGATTTTATATTAACATCAAACAATTGTTAATTTTGTTTTCAAATTGATAACAATTGTTTGGGTTTGGCAGAGACCAGCCCATTGCGCAGCTTTAATATGCAAGGATGAAGTCATGTCCGCAGGGATGAGATGGTGTGTACAAATTATTAATCAGAGCTCTGATTGGTTAGGGCGTGCATTGGCTTGGCTGTTGCTAGTGATGGTGTTACTGGTTTTAGTCGTTGTATTACTGCGCTACGGTTTTGCATATGGCTCGATTGGTTTGCAGGAGTCTACCTTATATCTCCATGCCATGACTTTTATGTTAGGGGCAGGCTATACCCTGAAATATGATGACCATGTGCGCGTTGACGTGTTCTATCGTAATTTCTCTCCTAAGACCAAAGCTTGGGTCGATATTATAGGTTTTACCTTTTTGTTATTACCTGTGTGTCTGTTCCTTTTTTTTAGTAGTTGGGATTACGTGATGGGCTCATGGCGCTTATTAGAGGGGAGTCCTGAGCCTGGCGGCTTACCTTTAGTTTTTATTTTAAAAACAAATTTACTGTTAATGCCTTTACTGTTGCTATTACAAGGCATCAGCCAAACGCTCATTAATGTTCTCACCTTATTAGACCAGCCGCTAGCGCAAGAAAAAGATGAGGTGATGATCTAATGGAATATTTATCGATAGTTATGTTCGTCGCCGTTTGTCTGGTGTTAATGGCTGGCTACCCTGTTGCTTACTCTCTTGCGGGCACGTCTTTGGTTTTTGCATCTATCGGTATTGTAACAGGCCACTTTGACGGAGCTTATCTAGGCGCTTTGCCCAATCGTATTTACGGCATCATGATTAACCAAACCTTACTTGCTGTGCCATTATTTGTCTTAATGGGAGTGATGTTAGAAAAATCGCAAGTTGCCGAAAAACTGCTTACTTCCATGGGGCAAGTGATGGGGCAAGTGAAGGGCGGCCTTGCTATTGCTGTGGTCATGGTGGGAATGTTGTTGGCTGCTAGTACCGGTATTGTCGGAGCAACGGTGGTGACCATGGGGTTATTATCATTGCCGACCATGCTAAAACGCGGTTACAGTGCAAGTTTTGCCACCGGCACCATTTGCGCGACAGGCACATTAGGGCAAATTATTCCTCCTTCTATCGCCCTCGTTTTGCTCGGTGATGTGCTATCAAGTGCTTATCAGCAAGCGCAAGTTAAAATGGGTATCTTTTCGCCCGATACGGTTTCAGTTGGCGATCTTTTTGCTGGTGCGATTGTTCCCGGTTTAATTCTGGTGTCCTGTTACTTACTCTATGTTTTTTTAATGAGTTGGTTAAACCCAAATACAATTAATCAAGCCGCGGCAAATGAAGCGGCTGATGAGGCCAGTCCACTTGCGAAAGTGGCGCTGTTACAAGCTTTAATTCCCCCTTTGATGCTAATTTTTGCCGTGCTTGGCTCTATTCTTTTGGGCTTAGCTACGCCCACTGAAGCGGCGGGGGTTGGGGCATTTGGCGCCACCTTATTGGCTTTTATCCAAGGTAAGATGAGCAAGCAAGTGATGGCTGATGTGGTTCAAACCACTCTTAAGATCACTTGCATGGTTTTTATGATTTTGATCGGTGCATCCGTTTTCTCCTTGGTATTTCGTGGCTTTGGCGGCGAAGATCTTATTCATGAATTATTTAACAATATGCCGGGCGGCGCCTTTGGTGCCATGCTGGTGGTGATGCTAGTGGTGTTTTTACTGGGTTTTATTCTCGACTTTATTGAAATTACCTTTGTGGTGGTGCCTATCGTTGGGCCGGTATTGCTCGCCATGGGATTTGATCCTGTGTGGCTGGGGATTATGTTTGCAGTGAACTTACAAACGTCATTTTTAACTCCACCTTTTGGCTTCGCTTTATTTTATTTACGTGGCGTAGCGCCAGAAAGTGTGGCGACAAAGGATATTTATCGCGGTGTTGCGCCGTATATCGCGATCCAGTTAGTGGTGTTAATGACGCTGGCAATCTGGCCAAGTTTAGTCACTTGGTTACCCGATCAAATTTATAAATAGAAGTTCGTAATTGATAATTAACGATAGTGACTACAGGAGAGCTAAATGAGAAGAATCACCAGATGGGCTTCGGCTATTTTCCTTACGGCGGCAAGTTTGTCACTAGTGGGGTGCGGAGCTGAAAAAGCGGCTGTTAAGGAGCAAGTAAAACAAGAAGCCATTAAGTGGAAATTGGTCACTTCTTGGCCTAAAAATTTCCCAGGCTTAGGTGTCGCGCCAGAACGTTTTGCTGAAAAAGTGGGAAAAATGAGCGGTGGCCGCTTAACCATTAAAGTTTATGGTGCCGGTGAATTAGTGCCCGCATTGCAAGTGTTTGATGCCGTATCAGCAGGCACCGCACAAATGGGGCACTCAGGGGCTTATTATTGGAAAGGTAAATCCCCCGCGGCGCAGTTTTTCTCTACTATGCCATTTGGTATGACCGCGCAAGAGATGAATGCTTGGCTTCACAACGGCGGTGGCTTAGAGCTTTGGCAAGAAGTTTATGCGCCATTTGGTTTGGTTCCATTAGCGGGAGGCAACACAGATATTCAAATGGGTGGTTGGTTTAATAAAGAAATCAATTCAGTGTCGGATTTGGAAGGCCTTAAAATGCGCTTGCCTGGTTTAGGTGGCGAGGTCTTGAAGCGAGCAGGCGGTGTACCAGTTAATATGCCAGGTGGTGAAATATTCACTTCACTACAGACTGGCGCGATTGATGCGACCGAATGGGTGGGACCATATAATGATTTAGCATTTGGTCTTCATAAAGCGGCTAAATACTACTATTACCCAGGCTGGCATGAGCCTGGTACGACCATTGAATTTATGGCTAACAAAGCGGCTTTAGCAGCATTACCTGAAGATTTACGGATGATTGTAGAAGTGGCAGCGAAAGCGACTAACGAAGAAATGCTGGATGAATACATGGTGCAAAATGCCAAAGCACTAAAAATATTGGTTAATGAACACGGGGTTGAACTTCGTCAATTTCCACCCGAAGTAATGGTTAAATTGAAAGCGCTAACCGAAGAGGTATTGCAAGAACAGGTGGCGACCGATCCACAAATGAAAAAAGTGTACGATGCGTACATGGCATTTCTCAATGATGCGAAAGAGTACAGTAAGGTTTCATCTAAAGCTTATATGGAACTACGTGATAATTAAGAAAAATTGATTTAAATCAAGTTTGTAAGGCGGCCCGAGAGGGCCGTTTTTGTATTCGACTTTAGTCGTATTTTTGTAACAAGCTGTAAGAAAATTTGTAACAAGCTTGATTCAGCACTAAGGTTTTATTTGTTAATTCACCCGCGAAATTTAAAGGATGATGGTGTCAAATCGCTATTTTTTTTGGCGATTCTGCCATCTTTAATGCTAGAATACAGCGCCTGAAAATTTAGCTGGATGTTATCTTCATGTCGCAGGGGTGTTACAAAGGAACGTAGCACTGGCGTCAGATCAGGTGTCTAGCGAATAAATAGAGTGTCTTTAGGCACAAACCCTTTCTTCCCGTTAAAGTAGTGCAAGTGAGTATGATTACAATAAAAAGAGGACTGGATCTCCCGATTCAAGGTGCTCCAGAGCAAGTAATCCATGATGGCAACGCCATCACTAAGGTAGCTACCCTGGGCGAAGACTATGTTGGCATGCGCCCTACCATGAAAATCAAGGTAGGAGATAGTGTAAAAAAAGGCCAAGTTCTTTTTGTCGATAAAAAGAACGAAGGTGTGCAATACACAGCGCCAGCATCCGGAGTAGTTGAAGAAATTAACCGTGGAGCAAAACGTGTGCTTCAGTCTGTTGTTATTGCCATAAATGGCAACGACAGTGTTTCTTTTGAGAAATACAGCACAGCTGAATTAACGTCTCTAGGCCGAGAAAAAATCAAGCAAAATTTGGTTGAATCTGGCGCTTGGACTGCGTTACGTACGCGACCTTTTAGTAAGGTTCCGGCAATTGATGCCGCTCCTGTGGCCGTTTTTGTTACCGCGATGGACACTAATCCATTAGCGGCATCTGCAGAAGTGATTATCAAAGAGCAAGAGCAAGCATACCTGAATGGTTTAGCTGTATTATCTCAGTTAACTGACGGTAAAGTGTATGTATGTCGAGGCGAAGCTGGTTTGCCAAAAGCATCTCTGTCAAATGTTGAAGAGCACGTTTTTAGCGGTCCTCATCCTGCTGGCTTAGCAGGAACTCATATTCACTTTTTAGAGCCTGCTAGTGCGACGAAACAAGTTTGGTACATTAACTACCAAGATGTGATCGCTTATGGCCATTTATTCTTGACTGGTGAGTTATATACCGACCGCGTCGTGTCATTAGCTGGTCCATCAGTAAACAAACCGCGCTTATTACGTACACGTCTCGGTGCTTGTTTATCTGAGTTAACTCAAGGTGAGCTAAAAGCTGGTGAAAACCGTATTATTTCGGGTTCTGTTTTATACGGTACAACAGCATTAGGTCCAGTTAATTACTTAGGTCGTTACGCTAACCAAGTATCTGTACTAACTGAAGGCAGAGAAAAAGAATTTCTTGGCTGGGGTTACCCTGGCGTCAACAGATTCTCGGTAGCTAACGTGTTTGCGTCTGCATTGAGTAAAAAGTTATTTAACTTTACTACTACTACAGGTGGTAGTGATCGTGCGATGGTGCCAATTGGCCAGTATGAGCGTGTTATGCCCCTTGATATCTTGCCAACCATGCTACTACGCGATTTGATTGCTCGTGATCTTGATAGTGCTGTAGCCCTTGGCTGTCTTGAGCTAGATGAAGAAGATTTGGCTCTATGTACTTTTGTATGTCCAGGTAAGTATGACTTTGGTCCTATTCTTCGTGACTGTTTGACCACGATTGAGAAGGAAGGCTAAAAAATGTTAAAAAAATTGATTGAGGATATCGAACCTCATTTTGAACCTGGTGGCAAGCACGAAAGATGGTATGCGCTATATGAAGCGGTTGCTACTTTTGCTTATACGCCAGGTTTTGTGAATAAAGGTCGCTCTCACGTTCGTGATAGCATCGACTTAAAACGCATCATGATTTTTGTTTGGTTAGCCACATTCCCAGCCATGTTTTTTGGTATGTACAATGTTGGTTTTCAAGCCAACGAAGCCATTGCAATGGGGACGGGGGTCGCATTTGATGACTGGCGTGTTGCGCTACTGCAAATGTTCGGTGTCACCATGGGTGCCGACGCGGGTGTGTTTGCCAACATGCTATTTGGCGCTATGTACTTCTTACCTATCTATGCGGTGACATTCATCGTTGGTGGTTTCTGGGAAGTGCTGTTTGCAACCGTACGACGTCATGAAGTGAACGAAGGTTTCTTTGTTACTTCGGTACTGTTTGCATTGATCGTACCCGCTTCAATTCCCTTGTGGCAGGTGGCTATCGGTATCACTTTTGGTGTGGTTATCGCCAAGGAAATATTCGGTGGTACAGGTCGTAACTTCTTAAACCCAGCATTAGCGGGTCGCGCTTTCCTATTCTTCGCATACCCATCAGATATTTCTGGTGATTCTGTGTGGACGGCAGTTGATGGCTTCTCGGGTGCAACCTCACTTAGTCTAGCCGCTAACGGTGGTATGGATGCCGTAACCGCTCAGCTTAGCTGGATGGATGCCTTTATTGGTAACATGCAAGGTTCAATTGGTGAAGTGTCAACTATCGCTATCCTAATTGGTGGTGCTTTCTTGATGATCACTAAAATTGCATCTTGGCGTATTGTTTCTGGTGTCATGATAGGGATGGCGGTAACAGCATTCTTATTTAATGCTATCGGATCAGATACCAACCAAATGTTTGCTGTGCCATGGCACTGGCATTTAGTGATGGGTGGTTTTGCCTTCGGCATGATCTTTATGGCAACTGATCCAGTATCGGCTTCATTTACCAATCGTGGTAAGTGGATGTACGGTGCGTTAATCGGTGTCATGGTGGTGTTAATTCGTGTAGTCAACCCTGCATTCCCAGAAGGCATGATGCTAGCAATTTTATTTGCTAACTTATTTGCCCCGTTATTTGACTACTTTGTGGTTCAGGCGAACGTTAAACGGAGACTTGCACGCAATGGCTAGTAAAGAATCATTAGGCAAAACCCTCGGCGTTGTGGTCGGCGTTTGTCTGGTTTGTTCTATTGTGGTATCGGTTGCTGCTGTGGGTCTTCGTCCCACTCAACAAGCGAACGCATTGTTAGACAAGCAAAAAAACATTTTAGCTGTTTCAGGACTTGAAATTGGCTCGCAAAAAATGGCGGATGTGTTCGCTAAGAACATTGAACCTAGATTAGTTGACTTAAAAACAGGTGAATATGTTGATGTTAAAGACGTTGAAGGCGTTTCAGATATCAATGAGTATGACCCGCTAAAAGCAGCTAAAGAGCCAGAAAAGAGCACTAAGCTTTCACCAGAACAAGCCATTGCTGGCTTTTCTACTCGTGAAAATATTGGTCTTGTTTACTTAGTGAACAGTGATGCCGGTGAGCTTGAGCGCGTAATTGTACCGGTTCGAGGCGCAGGCCTTTGGAACATGATGTATGCGTTTGTGGCGATTCAACCGGATGGCAATACCGTTGACGGTATTACTTACTACCAGCAAGGTGAAACACCGGGCCTAGGTGGTGAAGTAGAAAACCCAATGTGGAAAGCACTGTGGCCAGGTAAGAAATTGTATGATGAGCAAGGCAACCCAGCGATTAAAATCGTTAAAGGTGGCGCTGCTGAAGGTGATGTACACGGTGTCGACGGCCTATCTGGCGCAACACTAACAGGTACGGGTATCCAACATACATTCGATTTTTGGTTAAGTACTGACGGTTACGGTTCTTACCTGAAAAAGTTAGGTAAAGGAGAGCTTAATAATGGCTAGTGATGCAAAGAAGGTTCTCGTTGGACCTATCATCTCTAATAACCCCATTGCACTACAAATCTTAGGTGTTTGTTCTGCATTAGCGGTGACCAGTAAGCTAGAGACGGCGGTTGTAATGACCTTAGCGGTAACGTTTGTAACTGCTTTTTCTAACTTATTTATTTCAATTATTCGTAATCACATACCAGGTAGTGTGCGAATTATTGTACAAATGGCAATTATTGCTTCTTTGGTAATCGTGGTTGACCAAGTACTTAAAGCGGTGGCATTTGAGCTATCTAAGCAACTGTCGGTTTACGTAGGCTTGATTATTACTAACTGTATTGTAATGGGTCGAGCGGAAGCTTATGCGATGAAGAGTCCACCTGGCGCAAGCTTTATGGACGGAATCGGTAATGGTTTAGGTTACGGCTTCATTCTTGTTGCAGTTGGTGGCATTCGTGAATTCTTTGGTTCTGGTGCGTTATTTGGCATCGAAATCATGCCATTAATTTCTGCAGGTGGTTGGTACCAAAGTAACGGTTTATTACTGTTACCGCCAAGTGCTTTCTTTATCATCGGGTTATTGATCTGGGCAATCAGAACATTTAAACCTGAACAGGTTGAGGCGAAGGACTAATGGAACATTACTTGAGTTTATTCGTACGCTCTATTTTCATCGAAAATATGGCATTAGCTTTCTTCCTTGGTATGTGTACCTTCCTTGCGGTATCGAAGAAAGTAAAAACAGCATTTGGCCTAGGCGTCGCTGTAATTGTGGTATTAGCTATCTCAGTACCGGTTAACCAAGTTATTTACTTTAACTTGCTAGCACCAGGTGCATTAGAGTGGGCTGGTCTTGGTGAAGCTGATTTAAGCTTCTTAGGCTACATCACTTTCATCGGTGTTATTGCAGCCTTAGTGCAAATATTAGAGATGGTGTTAGACAAATACTTCCCTGCGCTTTACCAAGCCTTGGGTATTTTCTTGCCACTTATCACGGTTAACTGTGCCATTTTCGGTGGTGTGTCATTCATGGTTCAACGTGAATACAACATTGCTGAGTCGTTTGTTTATGGTGTCGGTAGTGGTGTGGGCTGGATGTTAGCCATTGTTGCGCTTGCGGGTATCCGTGAAAAAATGAAATATGCAGATGTTCCAGATGGTCTACGTGGTTTAGGTATTACCTTTATTACTTCAGGTCTGATGGCACTAGGCTTTATGTCTTTCTCTGGTATTCAGTTGTAATCTTGGGGCCGTTTTTCGGTCCCTGAAGCAAGGAAATTGTCGATGGAAATCATTCTCGGCGTTGTCATGTTCACAGTGATTGTTTTAGCCTTGGTATTTATTATCTTGTCTGCTAAATCAAAGCTAGTGGCCTCTGGCGACATTAAAATCTCAGTAAACGGTGATCCTGAAAAGGCGATCACTTGTGGCGCTGGCGGTAAGCTACTTGGCGCCCTCGCGAACTCTGGTATTTTTGTATCATCAGCCTGTGGTGGCGGTGGTTCATGTGGCCAGTGTCGTGTAAAAATCAAATCAGGTGGCGGTGACATTCTGCCGACTGAACTAGACCATATCTCTAAGGGTGAAGCCCGCGAAGGTGAACGTTTAGCTTGTCAGGTAAACGTTAAGCAAGATATGGATATTGAATTACCAGAAGAAATTTTTGGTGTTAAGCGTTGGGAATGTGAAGTTATCTCTAATGATAACAAAGCAACCTTTATTAAAGAGCTTAAACTACAAATTCCTGATGGCGAATCAGTTCCGTTCCGTGCGGGTGGTTATATCCAAATTGAAGCACCTGCTCACAATGTTAAATACGCTGACTTCGATATCGAAGAGCAGTATCGTGGTGACTGGGAACACTTTGGTTTCTTCAACCTTGAATCTAAGGTAGATGAAGAAACGATTCGTGCTTATTCAATGGCTAACTACCCAGAAGAATACGGTATTATTATGCTAAACGTGCGTATTGCTACGCCGCCGCCTAATAATATGAGCTTGCCATGCGGTAAGATGTCTTCGTACATCTTCAGTTTGAAAGCGGGTGACAAGGTAACTATTTCTGGTCCATTTGGTGAGTTCTTTGCTAAAGACACCAAAGCTGAAATGGTATTTGTTGGTGGTGGTGCTGGTATGGCACCAATGCGCTCTCATATCTTTGACCAGTTCCGTCGCTTGCATACTGACCGTAAAGTTAGCTTCTGGTACGGTGCGCGCTCGAAGCGTGAAATGTTCTACGTAGAAGATTTCGACTCGATTGCGGCTGAAAACGACAACTTTGAATGGCATGTGGCGTTAAGTGATCCACAGCCTGAAGATAATTGGGATGGCTACACTGGCTTTATCCATAATGTATTATTTGAAAACTACTTGCGCGATCATGAAGCGCCAGAAGATTGTGAATACTACATGTGTGGTCCACCAGTAATGAATGCTGCAGTTATCAACATGCTGAAAGAGTTAGGTGTTGAAGACGAGAACATCTTACTGGATGACTTTGGTGGTTAATCACTGATGCCTTTATCCATAACTAAATGGCTAGCCTTGATCGGGCTAGCCTTTTTTATTACTGCTTGCAGTAAAGATCAGGTTCAGTCAGCACCTATGGTGGTGATTGAGGGTGCGACCATGGGCACGTATTACCGTGTAAAGGTAGTGACGGATAAGATAACGGATCAAGCGGCCTTTCAGGCTGAAATCGATAAACGTTTAGAATTGGTCAATGATCAAATGTCGACTTATCGCCCCAATTCAGAGCTGTCTTTATTTAACCAGGCTGAGCAATCTCATCAAGTTTCTGCTGATACAATTGCAGTTGTACAAAAAGGAATTGAGTTGGCTCAGTTAACTCAAGGTGCGTTAGATATTACGGTCGGTCCTTTAGTTAATCTTTGGGGTTTTGGCCCAGACGCGAGGCCAACTCACTCTCCTTCGGCGGAGCAAATTGCTGAGCGAAAAGCCATTACAGGTATTGAGCACTTGAGTGTGTCTGGTTTAACCTTAAAAAAGGCTATTCCAGAGCTATATGTAGATTTATCCTCGATTGCTAAAGGCTTTGGTGTTGATCAAATTGCTGAATATATAGAGAGCCTTGGCGAGCAGCATTACCTGGTTGATATTGGTGGTGAGCTGCGCATGAAAGGCAGTAATGACAAACATCTGCCTTGGCGGATCGCAGTTGAAAAGCCTGTTACCAATGAGCGAGCGATCCAAGAGATTGTATTGCCTGGTGATAACGCTGTTGCGACTTCCGGTGATTACCGAAATTACTTCGAAGAAGACGGCGAGCGTTTTTCCCATATGATTAATCCTATCACTGGCATGCCAATCAAACATAAGCTGGTTTCAGTGACTGTGATTGATAAATCATCAATGGTTTCCGATGGCTTGGCCACGGCAATTATGGTGATGGGGCCTAAACTAGGTTATGATTTTGCTGTCCAACAAAAGTTACCTGTTTTTATGATCACCAAAACAGAAACAGGGTTTAGTGAGCAATATACGCAGCAATTTGCACCTTATTTGCTGCAGGAGGCAAAATGACGTACTTTCTTGCAACTTTCGTAGTATTTGTATTAGTGATCGCCGCGATGTCGGTGGGTTACATTTTTCAAAAGAAAGCCGTAAGTGGTAGTTGCGGTGGCTTAGGCAGTATCGGTATCGACAAGGAATGTGACTGTCCCGATCCTTGTGATAACCGCAAGAATAAGATGGCAAAAGAAAAAGCCAGACGTGAAATGTTGGAAAAAAACCGTATTATTTAGCTCGTAGTTAATAGATAAAAAAGACCTGAGAGGGTCTTTTTTATTAGCCAAAACTTGAGAACTGATTATTTATACATATACTGTATGAATAATCAGTTTTTTTGGATTGGTATGATGCAAAGAAAAATTATTCATGTCGATATGGATTGTTTTTATGCCGCAGTAGAAATGCGTGATAATCCAGCGTTGAAAACTCTCCCTATCGCTATTGGTGGTGCTGCTTCACGACGCGGTGTGCTGTCTACGTGTAATTATGTTGCGCGTAAATACGGGGTGCGCAGTGCAATGCCAACTCATAAGGCACTGCAACTCTGTCCTGAGCTGGTGTTATTACCTGGGCGAATGGATGCATACAAAGCCGCCTCGATGCATATTCAGCAAATTTTTCATCGTTATACTGACATCATTGAACCGCTGTCACTCGACGAGGCTTATTTAGACGTCAGTGAATCGCTATTGTTTTCAGGCTCTGCCACTTACATTGCTCAAGATATTCGCCGCGCCATTGCAGAAGAAACGGGACTCACCGCATCGGCAGGTGTCGCGCCATGTAAATTTATCGCCAAAGTGGCATCCGACGAAAATAAACCTAATGGCTTATGTGTGATCACACCTGCCGAAGTAGATAGCTTTGTCGCCAGTATGCCATTAGAAAAAATCCCTGGTGTAGGTAAGGTCACTTTAGAAAAGTTACACCAACTTGGACTTCATACCTGTAAAGATGTGCAAGGCTATACCAAAGAATCCCTTTTAACCCAATTTGGAAAGTTTGGCCGTGTATTACTTGATCGCTGTCATGGCATCGATAATCGTGAAGTTGTGGTTGATCGCGCGAGAAAATCTGTCGGCGTAGAGCGGACGCTAAGTCATAATATAAAGCAATTGGGTGAGTGCGAAGCCGTGTTAAGTGACTTATATAAAGAATTACTACGCCGTGTTGCACGCGTGGGAGCTCATGATAAAATTCGTTCACTTGCGGTTAAAATGAAATTTGCCGATTTTCAATTACGCTCTGCCGAGCAACGAGTGCAATATTTACACCCAAGTTGTTATCAGCCTTTGTTGCATCAACTGCTGGAAAAAAGTCAGGGTCGTGGCATTAGGCTGTTGGGGTTATCAGCACAGTTGCAACAAGATGAGATGATAGATGCCGCGGCTAAGCAGCTAAAACTGATTTAGTGATTTATTCATCCCAGTCCATCTCTATCACTTCAATATCATATTGCTCTGCTGAATTTGCTTTTTTCGATGGCTCGCTTGGTGTTTTGGCTGATGTTTGAGAGGTTGATTTTTGCTTTACAGGGCTGTTGTTTGAGCTTTCACCAGCGATTGCGGCTTTAGTCTCTTGCCACGTTTTATCCGATGAGGACTTTAGTTTTTGCCAATAGCTACTGTTGGTATCAGTCGTTTCTGACCAAGCTTCGCTACTGTCAGTTTTGACCTCTTGCCATGTTTCACTGGTTTCTTTACTGGTCACTTCCCAAGCGTCAGCTGATGTTTCTTTTGTAGCATCCCAAACATCTCCACTCGTTTCTTTTGTTGCTTGCCAAGCATCAGAGCCAGCTTTTTTAGTACTTTCCCATGCTTCACTCCATGAGTTTGACTGAACGCTAGCGCTCATTGGTAAAGCCAATAGCGAATAAAGTAAAGGTAAGCCAAATCGAGTTAATTTCATCGTATCCTCCCTAATAGCAGGTACACATTCTACGCAACTTAAACTATTAACCAAAGGTATCAACAATTAATTATTGTTTATACGTGTGTTAGTTAATGCTGATACGGTATTTGTTATCTCTACATATTGTGACTCAAGGAAAGCAGAGATGATGCAAGTAGTGATGCTCTCTGAGCATCACTACTTTTATCTTACTTCGCAGGGATTGCTTCGAGCACTTTGACTAATAGCTGCCAGTATTTTGCCACACTGCCAATATGTACTTTTTCGTCGGGTGAATGGGGGAATTTTATGGTTGGCCCAATCGATACCATGTCCCAGTCTGGATAAACCGCCTTAAATAGGCCGCATTCTAATCCGGCATGGATCATCATTATTTTTGGTGTACTGCCAAACTCGGTTTGGTAAACTTCTCGCACCAAATCGCGCATGTCTGAATCTACCTTTGGTGCCCAACCAGGGTAAGCGCCATCAAACGCTACTTCTGCTCCTGCTAGTGTAAACACAGACGCCAGCATGTTTTGCACATCATGTCGGCTACTGTCATCCATTGACCTGACTAGGCATTGAATATCGATGCCTAGTGCTGTGGTTTTCACCACACCTAAGTTAGAAGATGTTTCAACTACACCCGCAAACTCGTCACTCATTCTCAGTACGCCATTGACACAGCCCTGTAGGGCGGCAATAAGCTGATGTTGTTCCTTTTTAGCGATGAAGTGACTGACTTGCACTGGCGTTAAGCTAAGGGTTAAGTTTGGTTCAGTGTGGGCTAGGGTCGCTTTGATTTGGTTGGTGAGCTGAGTAAAAAATTGCTGGAGTGCTTGCTGCTTAGTGTCGCTGATAATGAATTGCGCACTGGCTTCACGAGGAATGGCGTTACGTAAACTACCGCCTTGAAGCTGACTGAGTGTTAAATCAAATTCAGCTTGCTGACTCAGCTCATATAAACAGCGGGCGATAATTTTATTGGCGTTACCCCGACCAAGGTGAATATCACACCCGGAATGTCCTCCCTTTAGACCCGATACACTAATTTGGTAGCCAGATTGTGCGACTGCTAATGGTTGGGTTTGAATAGGGAAGTGCACGTTTACATTCACGCCACCGGCGCAGCCCATGTAAACTTCACCTTCTTCCTCTGAGTCGGTATTGATCAGTATTTCACCATCAAAGTAACCTGGCTCTAAGCCAAATGCCCCCGTCATGCCAGCCTCTTCATCAATGGTTAATAATACTTCAATTGGGCCGTGCGCAATGTCTTTACTGGCGAGCACTGCTAAACATGAAGCCATACCAATACCATTATCTGAGCCAAGGGTGGTATCTTTTGCTGTCACCCAATCGCCATCAACATAGGCTTGAATCGGATCTTTGGCAAAATCATGCTCTGTATCGCTATTTTTTTGTGGCACCATATCAATGTGGGCTTGTAGGATAACGCCTTTTTTATGTTCCATACCTGCGCTGGCTGGTTTTTTGATGATTAAGTTACCTATGGTATCTTGCTGCACCGATAACCCTTCTGACTTGGCCCATTGCATGATCCAATCAGATAATGCTTGTTCATGTTTTGATGGGTGTGGAATGCTGCATATTTGGCTAAAAAATTGCCATAAGGGCTGGGGAGCAAGCTGGTTTAGCTGAGTCATAAGTAGGGGCACCGTTTACGAGAATGAAGGGCTATTATATGGCGGAAGAGAGCAAATAATAAAGGTTCACCTGCTTCAGAGTTAGAACTTAGCAGTGATTATGAGCAACTTTGTCACTGGTAACAGAATATGCTGATTTATTCTTGCCAATTGAGGCGCTATTTGCCGAGAACTATATTACAAGGACTTAGATGAACAAAATTGCCATTATTGGCTCTGGCGGGGCGGGTAAGTCGACGCTAGCTGTCGCATTAGCCAAGCAGCTGGATTTACCTCTGTATCATCTTGACCGTCTCTATTGGGGGCCTAACTGGCAGCGCGCTGAGCGGCCAGCGTGGGCCCAGTTGCAACAACAGTTATGCGGCCAACAAAGCTGGATTATTGACGGTAATTATTTCAACACGCTAGATATTCGTTTAGCCGCTTGTGATACCGTAATTTTTCTTGATGTCGACCGCTATCGCTGCATTTATCGCGCAGTGAAGCGCACTTTATTTTCCAAACATCGTCCCGATATGGCTGAAGGTTGTCATGAGCGATTTGACTGGACTTTCATTAAGTTCTTGTGGCATTACCCCACTAACATGCGACCTAGGATCTATCAGCAATTAGCCTGCTTTCCTCATAAAGATATTGTTGTGGTGAGCTCAGGGGCACAAGCTATAGCGCAAATGAAGCAACGCCAACTTAACAAAGGTTAAGCTGGTATCGCTTGTGATGAGTGTGAGTTTGCGGGGGGCGACTAGACTTTAAATTGTCCCATTAACTGATTCAACTCTTGCCCCACTAGTTGCAGCTGGCCACTGGCGTCACTAGTGGTTTGATTATGGGACATGGACTCACTGGCCAAATCAGAGATATTGTTTACGTTGCGATTAATCTCATCTAAGGCTTTTGATTGCTGTTCAGCCGCGCTGGCAATTTGATGGTTCATATCGGTGATAATATCAATAGACGCGACAATTTCACTCAATGCCGTCCCAGCGGAGCCTGCTCGTGCTGCTGTTTTACTAGATTGATTTAGGGTCTGCTCTACTGAATTTGCGACGTCATTGGTACCTTTTTGTAATTTGGCTATCATTTGCTGAATTTCATCGGTGGAGTCTTGTGTTCGTGTTGCCAAAGTGCGCACTTCATCGGCCACGACTGCAAAGCCTCGTCCCTGCTCACCCGCTCTTGCCGCTTCTATTGCTGCATTTAAAGCCAGTAAATTAGTTTGCTCGGCAATGCTGCGGATAACATCTAATATTGAGCCTATTTGTTGGCTATCTTGTTCTAATTGTGTAACTAAGCTAACGGTTTGCTCTAACTCTTCACCTAAGGCCGCGATAGAGCTAATCGTTTCGTCGACAGAGGCTTGGCCATGTTGCGCTCGTTGGTTTGCCTCTGCGGCAGAGTCTGCCGCGAGCTGAGCACTATTAGCGACTTCTTGTGTGGTAGCGAGCATTTCATTCATGGCCGTAGCAACACCATCGGTTTCATGATGCTGCTGTTCGGCAATACGGTGATTAGATTGTACTGCGTGGTTCAATTGTGCAGCGGTATCTCCAATGTTGTGGCTAACAGGCTGCATTTGTCTGACTAATAAGGCTATTTTTTGAGTGAATAGATTAAAATTATTAGCCAGTTTGGTTATTTCATCTTGCCCTTTACTTTCAAGGGTAACGGTTAGGTTGCCTTCTCCTTGGGCAATATCAGACATCGCACCGGCACTTTGCTTTAATGGTTTAGTAATACTGGCAATAATAAGGGTGGAAAGTCCTAATAAAGTGACGGCAATTGCCATAAAAACGGCGCTAACTTTGTATACCATCTCAAGAAAAAGCCCCTGCACATCGTCTAAGTAAATACCGGTACCGATTACCCAACCCCATGGTTGATAACCTTTAACAAAGGATATTTTATCAACCGGCTCTTCAAAGCCAGGTTTAGGCCATTGATAATCAACAAAGCCTGCCCCTTGTTTTCTTACTACTTCCGTAAACGCGACAAATAAGCTTTTGCCGTTGGGATCTTTTACATTTGCAAGAGATTGGCCATCTAATTTGGGTTTAATCGGATGCATCACCATATTGGGACCCATATCATTAATCCAAAAATAGTCGGTCTTATTATAGCGAATGGCCTTAATGGCTGATATGGCATTGCGCTTTGCCGTTGCCTCGTCGTATAAACCTGTTTTTGCTTGCTGGTGAAAGTGCTCAATAAGGGAGTACACGGTATCGACTTCAAATTGTACTTGCGCTCGCTTGTCGTTAAGTAGTGCATTCTGATATTGATATAGTACTAACACCACTAAGGCAAACATGCCCATTAAAGCGAGTGCTAAGTTACTGTATAAGCGCTGCCCAATAGATAAGTGTCGTAGAGTTGTCAACATGATAGGCATTCCTTCTACAAGGTTAAGAAATTGATTTGTATCAATAATTAAATGTCATAAACGGGTAGTGCTTCACACTTTAGTATGATGATTGAATATTGCTGATTAAGTTGTGATTTACATTTGATAGTTCATGGTTTTGATTGATTAATTTTATAGCCCTTACCGCGTATTTCTGATTAAAGTCATGGTTAATTGATGAGCAGGCTTTTATAATCCGCGGCTAATTTCACCACGGACCTGCACTTTCAGTTTATAAAGTAGTCATAAAAATGGCATTCCTAGCATTATGTTAAGGAGTGTAGCTGAAGGTGGTTATCAGTTGATAACTCGGTTAATTTAAATGGACGCTCAAGATGTTAGAAAAATTATTTAAACTTAAAGAGCACAACACTAGTGCTCGAACGGAAATTATTGCAGGTATCACTACCTTCTTAACCATGGCTTACATTATTTTTGTTAATCCAGCTATGTTATCGGATACAGGGATGGACCGAGGAGCGGTATTTGTTGCCACTTGCTTAGCTGCCGCAATTGGTTGTTTTATCATGGGCTTTTACGCTAACTACCCAGTGGCTTTGGCGCCAGGGATGGGGCTAAATGCGTTTTTTGCTTATGTTGTGGTTGGTGATATGGGCTATAGCTGGGAAGTGGCTTTAGGCGCTGTCTTCTTATCGGGTTGTTGCTTTGTTTTTCTTAGCTTGTTTCGCATCCGAGAGTGGATTATTAATAGCATACCGCAAGCACTACGCACTGGTATTGCAGCGGGTATCGGTTTGTTTTTAGCCCTGATTGCGCTGAAAAATGCCGGAATTGTGGTAGGTAATCCAAATACATTAGTAAGCCTTGGTGATTTAACATCATTACATGCATTACTGGCGAGTGTTGGCTTTTTTGCCATTATCGCTTTAGTGCACTTTCGCGTGAAAGGCGGCATCATGTATGCCGTGTTGGGTGTCACTTTTCTCGGCTGGGCATTGGGTGATGTCGCTTATGGTGGCATTGTTTCTATGCCGCCATCAGTTGCACCGACCTTTCTTGCTTTAGATATTGCTGGTGCATTTAATGTTGCGATGATCAGTGTGGTCTTTGCTTTCTTATTTGTCGATTTATTTGATACGTCTGGCACCCTGATTGCGGTTGCGGATAAAGCTAAGTTATTGGATGAAAAGGGTAACTTACCTCGCTTGAATCGTGCTTTACTGGCGGACAGCGGCGCATCTATTTCAGGCTCATTATTAGGTACTTCAACTACAACCAGCTACATTGAAAGTGTAAGTGGTGTGGCTGAAGGTGGTAGAACGGGATTAACTGCCGTTATTGTTGGCATTTTATTCCTTTTATGTTTATTCTTTGCGCCCCTTGCTGGCATGGTGCCTGCTTATGCGACGGCGGGTGCGTTGTTTTATGTTGCCATTCTAATGATGTCGGGTTTAACCCGCATTGATTGGCATGACATTACTGAGGCGGCACCTGTAGTTGTGGTAACACTGCTTATGCCACTCACATTCTCGATTGCCCATGGTATTGCCATTGGCTTTATTGCTTATGCTGTAATTAAACTTATTACAGGTAAAGCCATGACTGTGAGCAGTAGCGTTTGGGTACTGGCAATACTATTTGCTGTTAAGTTTGCATTGCATTTTTAGTGATCGCTTTGCGCCAACGTCAACTCGAATCATATTGAGGTAAATATGAGCAAAAAATTCTACGTCTCTTGGGAACTAGAGCAAAGAGAATCTCGCCGTTTGGCGCGTAAATTACTGCCTGCTGATCAATGGAAAGGTATTATCGCTGTGAGTCGCGGTGGCCTAGTGCCGGCGGCAATTTTAGCCCGTGAACTGGGTATTCGTCATGTTGATACTATTTGTATCGCCAGCTACACCCACGATCAGCAAAAAGAGCTGAAAGTAATTAAAGGTGTTGATCATGATGGTGACGGTTTCATTGTGGTTGACGATTTAGTTGATACCGGTGGCACGGCTAAAGTTATTCGCGAAATGTTACCAAAAGCGCGCTTTGTGACTGTGTTTGCAAAACCTGCAGGTAAGCATTTAGTCGATGACTTTATCATGGAAATTCCCCAAGATACTTGGATTGAGCAGCCATGGGATATGACCCTTAGTTATACCAAGCCTTTGGTTGATGAAGAGTAAGGTAGTGACTCAGTCATGAATAAATAAAGCGGCATTGAGCCGCTTTTTTTTGCTCATTTTTTATCTGTCTTTGATCTAAGCTAATGAATAAAATCCAATTTCAGACACATTATTCTTATAAAACACGTATAATTTAATCACCAACTTCACTACATTAGTGTGTTATATGTCGAGCCAAAATCTCTCAGAAAAACTATTTAAAATTAAGTTTAATTACCCTGAAACTTCTACCATCAGTAACCCAAAGGCGAAGCAGCCATCAAATAGCCCTGTTGGTGCAATGATGGACAACGACAATACCCCTGGTTGGTATCGACTATTAAGACGTGCGCAATGGGCGTGGCAGGGGATTGATCCAATAGAGGTTGAAGCGATTTTGGCAAAAATTGCCATGTCTAAGCAAACACGTACTCGAGATGATCTATTGGATACGGTAACCGATTATCGTAAAGGTAACTGGACATATGAGTGGAGTCAGCCAGGAGCGGTTTGGCAGCATAAAGCCAAAGACGCACTTGCTAATGAGCAATTTGAACTGGCTCGGCATGCTTTTTATATGGCGTCTCAATATTATGCGGTATCTGGTTATCCGCATCTAAAAGGTGATGAGCTGGCGTTACAAGCACATACATTAGCTAATTTATGTTATCGAGAAATGGGGAAGTTACTCCCTAACCCATTACGCATCATTGATGTGCCTTATAAAGGTAAAACGATTCACTGTTATTTGCACTTAGCTCAAGAAGATCAAATTTCGCCTGTGGTGATAGTGTGTGGTGCAATAGACACCATGCAAATTGAATATTACAAGCTGTTTGAGCGCAATTTAGCCCCCGCGGGTTTAGCGATGTTGACCGTTGATATGCCCGGGTTAGGCTTTGCCAGTAGCGCTAAACTTGAGCAAGATAGTACTCAAGTTTTACAAGCGGTTATCGCTCACCTGAAAAAGGTCCCTTGGGTTGATTATGACAATATTGCTTTATTAGGCGGACGCTTGGGCGCCAACCTGGTCACTCGCTTAGCGTATATTGAGCCATTTAGTATCAAAGCCGCAGTGAGTGTCGGTGGCGCGGTGGATAAATTATTTATTGAACCTGAACGGTTTAAGTTATTGCCGCAAATGATGTTAGACACCATTGCCAACCGTATGGGATTAACCAGTGAAGACCATGAGTTATTATTTCAGCGTTGCAAGGTGTTCTCTCTTTCTCGGCAAGGTTTACTTGGCCGCAGTCGCACTAAAGTACCGCTGTTGAGCATTGGTCATGCCGAAGATCTTATTTGCCCTGAAGTCGACATAAAAATGATTGCTCGTGGCAGCTTAGCTGGCGAGTCTATTATTATTAATCAGCCGCCAATTTTTAAATCTTATTATCGTGCACTCGATCAAGCTGCAGAGTGGCTTAAACAATACCTATTAGACAGATAAGTATTAAGCCAAATGTTTCTGAAACGGTGTTTATTCAGTGCTCGCCCATGAGTGTAAGAATATATCGCGAATAGCGTGACATACTCTCATACCAAACTCCGTCAAACCATCCTATGAAGCTGTTGATGGCCTAACTGCCGCTTCTTCGCGGCAGATTTCATCTCAGAAAACATCACTGATTGCTTAATAGTATTTATGTGTTTGCCTTGGGGGTTATTAGGTTACTATTTTTAGTTTAAATAGCAGACTTATTGAGTTATTAATAAATTTACGCGGGGTAGATCTAGCTCCTGACTGGTTAAAGTTGCACCAACCAAGATAATGCGATATTTGTATAGTCTCTTACTGTGATGGGGACAAATAAGTATGTCTGAAACGCAATTCCCGCCTCGGGGACGTATAACGAAAAAATTTACCGATATCGGTCCATATTTCCGAGTGGGTAAAAGTGATGACGAAAATTTCTTTTTTGATTGCTTAGCTGTGTGTGTGGGAATCAACGCTGAGCCAGATAAGCGTGAGTTTTATGGCTGGTGGCTTGAGCTGAAAAAAACCGACACGGGTTTTAGCTATCACTACCAGTATGGCTTTTTTGATGTCACTGGTGAATGGCAAGAAAAAGCGATACCAAAGAAGCATCAAGCTGAGGTAACCCGCTCTTTGCAAGTGTTCTATGAAAAAATGATGGATTTAGTTGAAAACACGTTTGAATTAGATTTAGAACCCTCTTCAGCGTTAGATAGCCACCTCGTATTAACTGCGGCATAACCTTGGTTTCCAGCACATTAAGTGGTTGTGCTGGCTCTTTTTTAGTCCTATCTACCCGAATTTAATCTCGTCGTCTTTTAGCAGGTGTGAGCATCCAATAAACTTGGTATTATTGAACAACGGTACGATTTTATTCGTTTTATTTACATAATTATTAGCTAGCCTCATGTTTAAAAAAACCATAGTAGTCAAATTAGGCACCAGTGTATTAACTGGTGGTAGTGCCAAATTAGATCGCGCCCACATGGTCGAGCTTGTTCGTCAATGTGCTAAGTTACACAATGCTGGTCATCAGGTGATTGTCGTGACTTCAGGTGCGGTTGCCGCCGGTCGTGAGCATTTAGGCATGCATGAATTACCCACCACTGTGGCTAACAAGCAAATGTTAGCCGCAGTAGGCCAAAGCCAATTGATCTTAACTTGGGAAAACCTATTTAATATCTATGGCTTGCACGTTGGGCAAATGTTATTAACTCGCGCCGATTTAGATGATCGTGAGCGTTTCTTAAATGCGCGCGATACCATGCGCACTTTACTTAAACATCGTATTATTCCGATCGTTAATGAAAACGATGCCGTTGCGACGTCTGAAATTAAAGTGGGTGATAACGATAATTTATCAGCGCTCGCGGCCATTTTGGCGGATGCCGATTTACTTGTTTTGTTAACCGATCAATCGGGTTTATTTACCGCCGATCCGCGCACCAATAAAGATGCCAAGTTAATATCACAAATAACTGAGATCACGGACGAAATTCGCCAGCTTGCCGGTGGTAGTGTGTCGGGGCTAGGCACAGGTGGTATGGCGACTAAATTGCAAGCGGCTGATGTTGCAATGCGCGCAGGTATTGATGTGGTCATTGCAGCTGGCAATGAAGAGCAAGTAATAAAACGTGTGGCTGAAGGCGAATCTTTGGGCACCTTATTTCTTTCGAAGAAGTCGCCTCTAGAGCACCGTAAACAATGGATTTTAGCAGGGCCGCCACCTGCTGGACAAATTACCATCGACACGGGGGCTGAGACGGCTGTCGTTGCGAAGGGAAGTAGTTTACTACCTAAAGGAATCACCCATGTCGCGGGTGCTTATGGCCGCGGTGATGTTATTTTAGTGATGAGTCAAACGGGTAAGGTCATTGCTCGTGGTATTGCACGTTATTCTAGTATCGAGCTAGAAGCGATTAAAGGCATACATTCTGAAGATATCGAAAAAACCTTAGGCTATGTTTATGGTTCGGTAGCTATCCATCGCGATGATTTAGTGGTGCTCTAGCTATAGGGTAGGGCTTGAATGCTAATAAAAAAGCCAGTGTTAAACAGCACTGGCTTTTTTGATCTTACCTACTGCGGCTAACGTTAGCTAACGGCTTTACCGGCTGCTTGTAAGTCGGCGTGGTAAGAGGAGCGAACAAAAGGACCACATGCAGCATGAGTAAAACCATTTTGTTTTGCGATTTCACCCAGCTCATCAAACTCGGCAGGGGGCACATAACGCTCTACAGCAAGATGGTTACGACTTGGCTGTAGGTATTGACCCAGTGTCAGCATCGTCACGCCGTGTGCACTTAAGTCTTTAATAACTTGCTCGATTTCTTCATTCGTTTCACCTAGGCCCATCATTACGCCTGACTTGGTCGGTATATTTGGGTGAAGCTGTTTAAAGCGTTGCAGCAAAGTGAGTGACCATTGGTAATCGGCACCAGGACGTACTTTTTTGTACAAGCGCGGCGCCGTTTCCAAGTTATGATTAAATACATCGGGTGGTGTATCTTTCAGTATTTCTAAGGCGCGATCCATTCTGCCTTTAAAGTCCGGGACTAAAATTTCAATTTTAATCTCAGGGTTAAGTGCGCGGATCTCTCTGATACAGTCAGCAAAGTGCTGTGCGCCGCCATCACGTAAGTCATCTCTGTCTACCGAAGTGATCACTACGTATTTAAGCTTCATGTCTTTGATGGTTTGTGCCAATTTTGTCGGCTCTTCTGCTGCGGGTGGCAATGGGCGGCCATGGGCAACATCACAAAATGGACAACGGCGAGTACAAATGGCACCCAAGATCATAAAGGTTGCGGTGCCGTGATTGAAACATTCGGAAAGGTTGGGACAAGAAGCTTCTTCACAAACAGAGTGTAAGTTGTTTTTTCGCATTGCATCTTTAATTTCTTGAATGCGCGCGCTTGAACTTGGAAGTTTTATCTTCATCCAATCAGGCTTTTTCAGCATGGTGGCTTTTTCACTCGGCACTACTTTTACCGGGATCAAAGATACCTTGTCGGCATCTCTCAGTTTTACACCTGCGACGGGTTTGTTGGGTTTGCTCATTGTTTTGGCCCTGTCCATTCAATCTCGCTATAAGCAAGAAGTTGGGTTAATTCATCAATTAGTTGCTGCTGAACTAAAGTAAAATCAATATCAGCTGTAAAGTCGCGCAATTGGGTCATTTCTAAACCAGCGTAACCACAAGGATTGATTCGCTGAAATGGCATTAAGTCCATGTCTACGTTTAAGGCTAAGCCGTGAAAAGAACAGCCTTTACGGATCCTTAGCCCTAAAGAGGCTATTTTTTTGCCATCAATATATACACCCGGCGCATCGGGCTTGGCATAAGCGTTAATGTGGTAACGATTGAGTAACGCTATTAAGGCATTTTCAATATGGCTCACCAAATCACGTACGCCAAAGGCTTTGCGCTTAATATTGATCAGTATATAAGCCACTTGTTGACCGGGGCCATGATAGGTGACTTGGCCGCCACGGTCTGATGCGACCACAGGAATATCACCCGGCACTAATACATGCTCAGCTTTACCTGCTTGGCCTTGTGTAAATACACTAGGGTGTTGTACTAACCAAATCTCATCACTGTCTTGCTCACCCCGTTCATCGGTAAACGTTTTCATTTGTTGCCAGACAAGACTGTATTCGCTTAAAGGATATTGTCTAACAATCAGTTTATTACTAATCAAGGGCGTTCCTGTAGCTTATAACATTGAATGAGATTTAAAGTACGGTTCTAACTATCTCTATTTTACCCAGTTCGGTATATAAGGTTTCGATATGCTCTTTGCTTTCAACTCTGACACGAACAGAAACCGTGTGGTAAGTGCCTTTAGCACTGGCACGAATTTTTGGGCTGTAATCACCCGGAGCATGTTGTTGTAAGACATTCATGACTAAATCGGGCAGCTCTTTTTGGGCTAGACCTACCACTTTAAATAAAAAGTCGTTTGGGAATTCTAAAAACTCATCGAATCGTGTATTTAATGACATGGCTCACTTCACTTCAGTTGATCAATCAAATCCCATCAAATGGGATATTGTGTGCAATTTTACCTCAGCTCTAGGTTGAGGTATATCACATTTTTTGCAGGGTTTTAATGAGTTGTTCTGTAATGAAAAGCGCCCCGCAGGGCGCTAATACACAAACCACTTCAACATGCCTGTTTAGCGAAAATCGTTGCACTGTTAGGCAAGGCACTATGCGAACACGACTGCGTCAAATAAGTTTGAAAGGGCACAGCCATTAGCAAGCTTATTTTCATTGAACAGCACGCTGTTCGCATGCTGGATGTCGTATCTTGAGGTTGCTTGGGTGTAAAGTCCCGATTAACCAAACCAGCGTTTAAATAATAATTGGAAGTAATCCATTAAGCGGCTAAACCAGCTACCTTCGTTGATATCATTCAAAGCAACGAGAGGGAATTCAGCGAGGGTTTCATTGTCAACTTCATAGAACACCTTGCCGACGACTTGGCCTTTGGCGATAGGCGCGGCGAGCTCAGTATCCAGTACAAAATTTGCTTTTAGGTTTTTAGCTGAGCCACGTGGAATAGTAATGGGCGTGCTTTCAATGACTCCCAAATCTACATATTCTTTGTCACCCATCCAAATACGCTCTGATGCTAGCTTATCACCCGCGTTATAAGGCGTTAAGGTTTCAAAAAAACGAAAGCCCCAGTTTAGTAGCTTTTTACTCTCTTCTTTACGAGCTTGCTCACTGCTGGTGCCCATTACTACGGCAATCAAGCGCATGCCATCTTTTGTCGCTGACGATACCAAGCTATAACCCGCATCGCTGGTATGGCCAGTTTTTATACCATCGACATTTAGGCTCTTATCCCACAACAAGGAGTTGCGGTTGTATTGTGTAATGTTGTTAAAAGAGAACGATTTTTCTTTATAAATAGCATATTCTTCAGGCACATCACGGATGAGAGCTTTGGCTAAAATCGCCATATCCATAGGTGATGTGTTGTGTGTTTCGGAATGTAATCCATGGCTATTTTCAAAATGAGAATTTGTCATTCCCAATTGTTTAGCCCAAGTATTCATTAGATCGGCAAAGGCTTCTTCACTGCCCGCAATATGCTCAGCCATCGCGACACATGCATCGTTTCCTGATTGGATAATAATGCCGCGATTTAAATCCGCAACAGATACTGTCTTACCCACTTCAATAAACATTTTAGATGAGTCAGGGAAGTTTTTTGACCATGCTTTTTCACTGATCACTACTTGGTCATCAAGGGAAATATTACCGGCTTTGATTTCTTGACCGATAACATAACTAGTCATCATTTTAGTTAAGCTGGCTGGTGGAATAGGGACATCTTGATCTTTTCCCGCGAGAACTTCTCCCGAATCATAATCAACCAATAGGTAGCCTTTGGCCGCTATCGTTGGAGCATTGGGAATAGCCCTAGGTGTCGCCAGTGAACTAAAGCTAACGAATAAGCAAAGGAGGGCTGTTTTTCGAGTAATTTTTGCAATAATCGACATGGAAATGCTGGTCTCTTTATTTGATAAAGCTGTCTGAAAAAAAATCCCCGAAATCGAAGTGCAGACATTTTTCGATTCACGGCTCATATCCGATAAATTTTGGATAGAGATGAGCAAGGCTTTAATTGCTAGTTATGGCTTAATGTTGCCACAAGTAGAAATACAAGCCCTTAAAATTCCATTGTTTATGACAATAAAGTTGCCATAGCGTTCAATTGAACTGCCATTTTTAAGTTAATATCCCTGTTAACTCTTGGTTTAGTTGGCTAAAAGTCGCTTATGGGTATGAACTGACATTAATATGCCAAACCCAGCCAACAACGTCACCATTGAGGTTCCGCCATAGCTTATCAGGGGCAAGGGTACACCGACAACGGGTAATAGCCCACTAACCATACCAATGTTAACGAAAACATAAACAAAGAAAGTGAGTGTTAGCGCGCCAGCGGTTAACCGACTAAACGCACTTTGCCCTTGACTGGCGATAAACAACCCCCGGCAAATGATAAAAATATATAAGCTTAACAACAAAGCGATGCCCACTAAGCCAAACTCTTCAGAAAAAACCGCGAATATAAAGTCGGTGTGGCGCTCAGGCAAAAAGTCGAGTTGCGATTGCGTACCTTGCATCCAACCTTTACCGAAAATACCACCGGAGCCAATCGCAATTTTTGATTGAATAATATGATAACCAGAGCCTAGCGGATCACTTTCTGGATTTAAGAAGGTTAATACTCGCTGGCGTTGATAGTTGTGCATTAAAAAGAACCACAACACAGGGGCAAAAGCCGAGGCGCCTGCTACGGCTACGCCAATTAATTTCCAGTTTACTCCCGCTAAAAACAACGCAAAAATTCCGGATGCGGCGACTAATAAAGAAGTACCTAAATCGGGTTGCTTAGCGATTAATAACGTCGGCGTGAGAATGATGGCACAAGCCACAAAGGTGTGTTTTAAACTCGGCGGCAAGCTCTTGTTACCGATGTAGCTGGCAACCATTAATGGCATCGCCAATTTCATTATTTCAGAAGGCTGAAACATAAAGAAGCCAAGGTTAATCCAGCGCTGTGCGCCTTTGCCGACATGACCAAATAACAGCACCGCAACCAATAAGGCTACCCCGACCAGAAATACAGGCATCGCCCAGCGGGCATAAAAATTAGGGGACAATTGCGCCATAAAAATCATGGTTGCTAAACCAAACCCTAATCGTACTATTTGCCGAAACATCAGGTCCATGTCTTGGCCACCTGCTGAATACAGCACGATTAAACTAATGCACATCAAGCCTAAAATGCCCAACAATAAGGGCAGGTCGATATGTAGTTTGTACCAAATGGTATTTTCTTGATGGCGCTCCATTATTGCGCTCCTGCTTCTGTTGGGGCTAATAAGTTAGCATTATCAATCGACTGAGGAGCAACTAGCGGTAAGTTAAATAGCTTCGCTTCATCGGCAGCCTTCTTCCCGGCAAAGTAAGCATCGAACATGGCTCTGGCAACCGGGGCAGCGTGAGAGCTACCACCGCCGGCGTTTTCGACAACAACAGAGGTAACCACTTCAGGGTTTTCAAAGGGGGCATAGGCAACAAACATGGCATTATCTCGATGGTGTTCAGCCAATTTATCGGCATCGTAAACTTCATCTTCTTTCATATTGACCACTTGAGCAGTACCTGACTTACCGGCCGCCTTATATTCAGTATCAGCAAAAGCTTTTCTGGCGGTACCGGTTTTCTTATTGACTACGCCATACATGCCATCTAATGCCACTTGCCAATAGCTTTCATTGTTTAACACAATCGGTGCTTTACGATCGGGTGGGACTTCAAACGAGCCATTGCCAGTGCGAATAGATTTCAATAAACGGGGCACTATCACTTCACCTCGTCGTGCTAAATTTGCAGTTGCTTGGGCTAATTGTATTGGCGTCGCTGTCCAATACCCTTGGCCAATACCAATTGAAATAGTGTCACCTTGATACCAAGGCTGATTAAATCGAGCGCGCTTCCAACCACGGGATGGCATCACAGCGGTTGTTTCTTCTGCTATGTCAATTCCGGTGTAATCACCAAAGCCGAACTGTTTCATAAAGGCGCTGGTTTTATCAATCCCCACTTGGTAGATCAAGTCATAAAAAAAAGTATCGCAGCTTTGCTCAATGGCGTGATATACATCGACCCAGCCGTGTCCCCAACGTTTCCAATCACGAAAACGCTTAGATGTGTTGGGAATTTGCCATGAGCCGGGATCCCAAATTTTGGTTTGTGGTGTGATGGTGCCTTCATTTAAACCCAACAATGACATTTGCATTTTGATGGTCGAGGCAGGTGGGTAGCGACCTTGAGTGGCGCGATTAATTAATGGCCGGCTAAAAGAATGCAGCAGTTCATTATAGTTTTTACTGCTGATACCATGTACAAATAAATTGGGGTCATAACTTGGGCTTGATACCATGGCGAGCACGCCACCATCTTTAGCGTCGATCATCACCACTGAGCCGCGACGACCATCAAGCAGTTTTTGTGCTTTGCGCTGCATGGCCAAATCAATATTAAGATAAATATCTTTGCCCGGCTCTGGTGGCACAAATTTCAACACGCGGATGATTTTGCCGCGGTTATTCACTTCCACTTCTTGATAACCCGGCACGCCATGAAGCATTTCTTCATAGTAACGCTCAACGCCTTGTTTTCCTATGTCTCTGGTTGCTGCATAGGTTGCTGTTTTTCCTTCTTTTTCTAGGCGGATTACGTCTTTATCATTGATCTTTCCAACGTAACCTAAGGTGTGTGTCAAAGTATCGCCGTGAGGGTAGTAACGCTTTAAGTAAGCTTCAATATTGACGCCATGATATTTATGCTGATTGACACTGAACAAAGCAGCTTGCTCGGTGGTTAGGCGGTTCACCAATGCGACCGGCTTGAAGCGGCGTTGGCGTTTTTTTTGTTTGTAAAAATTATCAATATCATCCTGATCTAGCCCGAGTAGTTCAGCGAGTTCAGTGACGGTTTTATCTAGGTCATCTATTTTTTCGATGGTAATTTCTAAACTGAAGATCGGCCGGTTTTCTGCTAATAAGACGCCATTTCGATCGTATATCAGGCCACGGTTTGGCGCGACAGGCAGTACATTAATGCGGTTATCATTAGAGCGAGTTTTATAAACCTGAAACGATTCTACTTGTAAATAATAAAGGTTTAGAAAAAGAACTGAAATCAATGCCAACACAAATACAATACTGACCACAACGCGACGGACAAATAGAGCTGATTCGGCACTATGATCTCGCATCGCTATGTTGGATTGATTCATCAATTACTCTCTATGGTAGGGATGGTTAGTCGTCACGCTCCAAGCACGGTATAAAGACTCTGCAACGACCACCCTAACTAATGGGTGAGGGAGAGTTAATGGAGAAAGTGACCATTTTTGTTCGGAGGCGGCAATACAAGCTGGTGCAAGCCCTTCTGGCCCACCGATTAATAAGCTGACATCCCTGCCATCATGTTTCCATACTTCTAGTTGTTTGGCCAACATTGGGGTATCCCAAGGTTTGCCGGTTACTTCTAAAGTAACAATGCGATTGCTTTTGGGAATTGCGGCTAAAGTGAGCTCGCCCTCTTTATGTAAAATGCGCTTAATGTCGGCATTTTTACCTCTTTTCCCAGCGGCAATTTCAATCAGCTCTAGTGGCATATCATGAGGGAAACGGCGGGCATATTCTTGATAACCGCGTTCAACCCAGTCTGGCATTTTACTGCCTACGGCCACTAATTGGATTTTCATTCGTTGCTTTCGCTCGCTTCGCTCCACAGCTTTTCAAGCTGATAGAAATCACGGGTTTCATCTTGCATGACATGGACTACGATATCACCTAGGTCAACCAACACCCACTCACCGGTATCTTGGCCTTCCATACCTAATGGCTTGTTGCCAGCACGTTTTGCTTCGGTATATAGATTTTCCGCAATCGAAATAACATGGCGTTTTGAGTTACCAGAGCATACTACCATGTAGTCTGTTAGGGTTGATTTACCTTGTACATCTAAAATCGTTAAATCACGACCTTTTAGGTCTTCAATTTTATCAATAACGAATTGTCGTAACGCTTCTGCTTGCAATGGTATTTCCTCTCATTTATTTAAGGGCGGCATTCTAACATGATCATGCGAGGGGATTAAGCTTTCTATATTTAAATGGCAGCAAAATAGTGACCGATCATTGAACAGCAAGCCTAAGTGTGTCTAGGTGCACTGACTAGCAATACAATTGGTTGTCTTCGATGTACTGGATCACGCTATCAGGCAACAGGTATTTTATTGATTGTTGCTGTTGTCGTAACTGTCTAATTTTACTTGAACTTATATCTAACTGCGTCACTTGAGTAAAATAGAGTAAGCCATGTTTACGTTGATGGAGTTGGCTGATATCCGAGGTTTGCTTGGGCAAAATATGCTGTTGCAGTGACTCACTATATTGCTGCTGCCAGCCTGGGCGCTGACAAACAATTAAATGACAATAGTCGAGTAATTCCAACCAACGATGCCAAGTCGGTAGGTTAATAAACGAATCCATACCAATAATAAAGCACAGCGGGGTATTGGGGTTTGCTGCACGTAATGCAATTAAGGTGGCTACCGTATAGTTAGGCTGAGGCAGTGATAATTCAGTCATGTCTAAGCAAAGCGCGGGCATATCTGCGATGGCTGCTTGGATCATGTCACAACGCTGCTCGGTGCTGCTATAACCATGACTTTTATGAGGCGCCACATGATTGGGCATCAGCTTCACTTGTGCCAAGCCTAGTTGCTGTTGCAGTTCAAGGGCAGGGCGCAGGTGACCGAAGTGAATAGGGTTAAATGACCCCCCCATAATAGCAATCGGTGCTGTTAGTTGAGCGGTTGTTGCTGGGGGATTAATTGATAGCGGTAAGGTCATATTGCTGTGCACTTTTTCCTTGAAATAAAACACAGATCATTTGCAATATTGGCCAGCTGTTTTGGTCATATTGCGTTTTAATACTAAGCTCAAGCTGGCAACATAACCCTAGCATATGCTCTAGTTGTTGGCTGCTGAGGCGGTTTAGTGCTTGCTGGATCAGTGCTTGCTTGCTACTCCATACCCGGGCATTCTTCATTAGTTGCGCAAAGGGAACGCCGTTATTGAGTTGATACTGATAATCGAGCAGTTTTTTGATTTCGTTGTTGAGTGTGCCACTCAATAAAATAATGTCGGAGCCCTCTTCTTGTAGCTGCTGAAGCATGCGTTGAGCTCGATTTACCTTGCCCGCGAACAGTGTGTCTAGCCACTGAAAGATACCAAAATGCGTATGTCCGGTTATATTATTGGCAATGTCTTGCAAAGTAAGGGGCTGCTGGCCGAATTGCAGTGAGAGCTTTTCTATTTCTTGCGCACAAGCTAATAAATTGCCTTCAAAGTTGCGGCACATAAAGTTGACTATATCTTTATTGGCGCTGAGTCCTGCTTGAGTTAAGCGACGATACATCCATTGCGGGAAATGTTTACTATCAGGATGATTAGTGGGGACATTGATTCCTGCGCCATCCATTGCGACAAACCACTTTGCTTTCATTTGTTGCAAGCTGAGCTTATTGCCATGAATAATAAAGATGGTATCTGGGTTGTTCAGTTGCGCGAGCTCGAGTAACGCATCAGTGATGGTTTTGTCGGTTTTATCTAGCTCGATACTGATCAATTGCTGGTTGGAAAACAATGACATCGCACTAGCACAATCAAATACTTGGTCCCAATTTAGCCCCCCTTCGGTGCTAAATTGGTGATGCTCAACAAATCCTGCTTGCGCGGCGACTTGTTGAATTGCCTTTAAGGCTTCAAGGCGGATAAGGTGTTCATCACCAAAGACTAAATAATAGCCCTTTAGTTTTTTTAAATGTTGGCCAAGTGCTTCAGGGTAAACCCTCACTTAGGGCTCCAGAGTGGTCAAGCGGCGAACAATACGCTGCGCTGCTGTTTCTCGCATTTCACTTAGCATTAACTCGGCTTCACGCGATGAAGCTAAGGCTTGTTCTGGGTTTTCCAAAAAATCACGATGAATATTAATGGTGAAACTGAGTGGCTCTTTGTTAGGGCGTACTATTTGATATTGCAGTGAATAGCCCAGTTCATATTCAGCGCTTTGGGCATTGTCATATAAAGAAATAGTGCGTCGACTTTGTTGCTCACCGCCGACGCGCAATTGATACATCTGTTCGTCAGGCTGGCTTAAAATGTCGATATTGGCAAACCTAAGCTGCTGTTCTATTTCTCGGGTTAATTGCCCATAAGGATCGGGTGTAGATAAATACACACTATTAATATCGGCGCGAGAAATAACCTGGCCTTTGGGGGTAAACCCGCAGGCGCTAACTAAGATAAGTGTGGCTAGCGCGAGGCTAGCCTTTTTTAATATCGACATTGAGCCTCAACTAATTAATTAGCAACAATATTAAGTAGCTTACCAGGGACGTAAATCACTTTACGTATAGTGTTGCCGTCTAGGAACTTGCTGACATTTTCATCGCTTTTAGCAAGCGCTTCCACACTAGCCTGGTCAGCATCAGCGGCAACAGTTAATTTGCTACGCAGTTTACCGTTAACTTGCACCACAACTGTTTTCGTGTCTTCAACCATGGCTTTGGCATCAGCCACTGGCCAAGGCGCGGCTTCAACATTACCTTGATGACCTAAGTCTTGCCAAAGCTCCGCACTGATATGAGGAGTAATAGGCGCAAGTAAGCGAACAATGGCTTCTAATGCTTCTTGCATTAGGGCGCGATCTTGCTCGGCTTGTTGCGGCGCTTTGGTTAGCTTGTTCATCAATTCCATTACCGCGGCAATTGCGGTGTTGAAGGTTTGACGACGGCCAATATCATCAGACACTTTGTCGATGGTTTTGTGTAGCTCGCGGCGCAGGTCTTTTTGCGCGTTATTTAGGCTAGCCACATCAAGGGCTGGTGCGGCACCTGCACTGATATGTTCATGAGCTAATTTCCACACGCGTTTTAAGAAGCGCAGTGAGCCTTCTACGGCTGAGTCCTGCCATTCTAAGGTTTGCTCCGCTGGTGCGGCAAACATCATAAATAAACGCACGGTATCGGCGCCGTATTTATCCACCATGACTTGTGGGTCGATGCCGTTGTTTTTCGACTTCGACATTTTGCTCATGCCGGTGTAAATCACTTCTTTACCGTCTTTGGTTTGCGCTTGGGTAATGCGACCTTTTTCATCACGTTGCACATCAACGTCAAGGGGCGAAACCCATACTTTGCCGCCTTTAGCGTCTTCATAATAGAAGGCATCAGCCAACACCATGCCTTGGGTTAGTAGCTTTTTAAACGGCTCGTCTGATTCAACAAGGCCAGTATCACGTAATAGTTTATGGAAAAAACGTGAATACAATAAATGCAAGATGGCGTGTTCAATGCCGCCGATGTATTGATCCACTGGGAGCCAGTAGTTGGCTTCTTTTGGGTCTAACATCATTTGATCATTGTTGGCACAGCAGTAACGGGCGTAGTACCAGCTTGATTCCATGAACGTATCAAAGGTGTCGGTTTCGTGAAAAGCCGCTTCGCCGTTATAAGTGGTTTTTGCCCATTCAGGGTCGGCTTTGATTGGCGAAGTAACGCCATTCATCACGACATCTTCAGGCAGTTTAACCGGTAGTTGATCTTCTGGTACAGGTACCACGTCACCGTTTTCAAGATTCAGCATTGGGATTGGCGTGCCCCAGTAACGCTGACGTGAAACACCCCAGTCACGTAAACGGAAGTTGACGGTTTTCTTGCCTTTGCCTGCATTTTCTAGTTTTGTTGCAATGGCGTCTACTGCACCTTGAAAATCAAGACCGTCAAACTCGCCAGAGTTAAACAAAATACCTTTTTCAGTATAAGCTTGCTCTGAAATATCAGATTCACCATCAACAGGCTTAATCACGGCTTTAATGGCTAGGCCGTATTGTTTAGCAAACTCGTAATCGCGTTGGTCATGTGCCGGTACTGCCATCACTGCACCTGAGCCATAGCCCATTAACACGAAGTTAGCGGCGTACACAGGAACGGATTCACCGGTAATAGGATGAATGGCTTTAAGGCCGGTATCAAAGCCTTTCTTTTCCATTGTCGCCATGTCTGCTTCGGCGACTTTGGCATTTTTACATTCTTCAATAAATGCCGCTAATTGAGGATTATTTTCTGCGGCTTCTAACGCCAGTGGGTGCTGCGCAGCAACGCCCACATAAGTGACACCCATTACGGTATCAGGACGGGTAGTGTAGATATCAAAGGTGTCATCACGGCCTTCAAGGCCAAACGTCATTTCAACGCCTTCAGAACGGCCTATCCAGTTACGTTGCATGGTTTTTACTTGCTCAGGCCACTCATCTAGCTGGTCTAAGTCATCAAGTAACTCTTGCGCGTAATCGGTAATTTTAATGAACCATTGCGGAATATCTTTTTGCTCAACTAAGGCTCCTGAGCGCCAGCCCCGGCCGTCAATCACTTGCTCATTAGCCAGAACCGTTTGATCGACTGGATCCCAGTTTACCGTGGACATTTTTTTGTACACTAGGCCTTTTTCATACAATTTAGTGAAAAACCATTGTTCCCAGCGGTAGTATTCTGGGCGGCAAGTGGCTAGCTCACGATCCCAATCGTAACCAAAACCCAATTGTTTTAATTGCGTTTTCATGTATTCGATATTTTCGTAGGTCCACTTTGCTGGCGCGGTATTATTGTTGATTGCCGCGTTTTCTGCAGGCAAGCCAAACGCATCCCAACCCATAGGCTGTAATACATTTTTACCTTGCATGCGTTGGTAGCGTGACACCACGTCACCTAAGGTGTAGTTGCGAACATGGCCCATATGCAGTCGGCCACTTGGATAAGGGAACATAGAGAGGCAGTAAAACTTTTCTTTGCTTTCATCTACTTCAACTTTGAAACTATTGTCAGTTTCCCACTGCTGTTGAATTTTTGTTTCTATGTCCTTGGGATTGTATTGCTCTTGCATATGATATTTGTCCGCATATCGATAGGGTTAAAATTTATCGGCATAGGATACAGTAGCAAGGGCAAGGCAACAATAAGGGAGTACGCTGAGCTTGAGTTTATTGGTTAAAAATAGCAAAGAGGGGCATGGAAAAGTGGGCTCAGCCAAAAAGGCTTGTGACCTTTTGGCTGAAGTGAGGTTGAATTATCCGCTAATTTTCCGCTCAATGCGAAAATGACGCCAAATACATAAGCTGAATATACTGCAGACCCAAACAATAAGTGGCCATGAACCAAAACGGCCATATGGGGTTTGACCGGTCATGGGCACCACATCTTGCGTGATCACTTGGGTTTTAAACTGCTCAGCACGCGAGGTAATGTTGCCATGATGATCGATAAAGGCGGTGATGCCGGTATTGGTTGCGCGCAACACTGGACGGCCAAATTCTAAGGCGCGCATTTGGGCTATTTCTAAATGCTGATGTGGGCCATTTGAGTCGCCAAACCAAGCATCATTGCTCACGGTTAAAATCATACTGGTATCGTCGAGAATGTTTTGCCTAAGTTGCTCAGAGTACGCTATCTCATAGCAAATTGCGGGGGCAATCTTATTCTTTTTAGTTAATAAATTGCTTTGCACATAGTCGCCACGATTGAACGATGACATGGGTAAATCAAAGTAGGGGGCAAGTGGACGCAGCCAATCTTCAAACGGCACAAACTCGCCAATAGGCAGTAAGTGATGTTTGGCATAGCGGTTAGCATGGTCTGGCTCATAATCGTGCTCTAGGGGCGTATCACCTAACGCGATTAAGGTATTATAGTAAGTTTTTTCCGTCTTACGGTATTCGATAATTCCAGTAATTAAGCTGGTGCCTCGGTCATTCATGTCTTGGTTGAGTCTAACTAAGAAGGGCTCAACGTTAAGTTCAAGAGCGGCAATCGCAGATTCAGGCCAAATAATTAAGTCGAGCTCCTCTTGGATCTGGCTTAGCTCGTAGTAAAGCTTTAACGAAGGCCACAGTTGCTCGTCTTGCCACTTTAAGTTTTGGTCGATATTGCCTTGCACTAATGCCACTTTCGCGACGGGTAAAGGCTGCGTGAAGGTTTGATTGTTCAAATAACCGCCAGCCGTGAATAGTGCGACAATTAAGCTTGCTGGCCAAAGCCAAGTTTTACTCTTGATGGCAATTACCAAAGAGCCACAAATTAATAAGATTGCGAGGGTGATGCCTTGTACCCCAAAAATGGGCGCAAAGCCTGCTAGCGGCGAATCAATTTGGCTATACCCCAACCAAAGCCAAGGAAAACCAGTCATAAAGTGGCCGCGAAGCCAATCAAAAATGAGCCAAGTGACCGGCATTAATAGCCAATACTGCCATTTTAAAGAGACTTTAAAGCGTTGCGCGACATAGCCGGTGAGCAAGGTAAATATGGCGAGATAGGCACAAAGCAGGGCCATTAGAGCCCAAGTAGCCACTGCTGGCATGCCGCCAAATAAATCCATACTGACGTGGATCCAAGTGATACCAAAGGCATACATGCCCATGGCATAGCTGAAACCCAGTTTTGCCGCCATTTTTGCGCTGCGGCCATCAATAAGGAATAAAAAGCCCGTTAAACTGACAAAAACAACAGGCCATAGGGAATAGGGGGCGAATGCAAGGGGAGCGATACTACCTAGCAGAAAGGCGCATAGGTATTGAAGCCAAGGATTGGATTTGTTCACGTTTATTGTTCACTTAAAAAATGGCTACCTAAGTAGCCATAGCAAAGGTTATTCTGACTCAGCTAAGGACTCTGACACTTCCTCGGGTAATTTTACTTGCAGCTGGATCAAACGACGTTTATCAGCACTTACGACTTTAAAAGTAAAACCATCAATTTCAATGCTTTCACCTCGAGCAGGTAAGTGACCAAAAGCATGCATGACCATGCCACCGATAGTATCTTGCTCATCATCGGCAAACTTAACTTTAAACTGATCGTTAAAGTCTTCAATTGGCGTCAATGCGCGCACCGAATAATGACGTTTGCTAATTTTACGAATATCGGCTTGGTTATCGTCTTCAGCATCGGTTTCATCTTCAATTTCACCGACGATCAGTTCTAAAATATCTTCAATCGTGACTAAACCTGACACGCCGCCATATTCATCTACCACGATAGCCATGTGGTAACGTTCGGAACGGAATTCTTTCAGTAATTTATCAAGGCGTTTGCTTTCAGGTACTACCACGGCAGGGCGTAAAATTTGCGCTAAAGAAAAGTCTTCATGTTGTTTAGCAAAGCCGTAACTGATCAAATCTTTGGCGAGCATAATGCCTTCGATATGATCTTTATCTTCATTGATAACGGGAAAGCGCGAGTGGGCGGATTCAATAACGATGGGTAAAAAAGATTCTACGGTCTGGCTCTTTTCTATGGTGACCATCTGGGAGCGAGGGATCATGATATCCCTTACGCGCATTTTTGATACGTCTAAAACCCCTTCGATCATTTCAGCAGTATTTTGATCTATTAAGTCACGTTGGTTAGCATCTTGGATCACACCAACAAGATCTTCCTGACTCTTCGGCTCTGCTTGGAACAGCTGACTGAATTTAGTTAACCAGCTCTTTTTAGCAGAACCGTTGGGCTGGGGAATATCGTCACTCATGCTTATTTTTCTTCCTTTTCACTAATATAAGGGTCGATGAAACCGAGCTGCTGCATAATTTGGGTTTCTAACCCTTCCATTTCTTCGGCTTCATCATCTTCAATGTGGTCATAACCTAGCAAATGTAAACTGCCGTGAACAAGCATGTGCGCCCAATGGGCCATTAATGGCTTGTTTTGCTCTTGAGCTTCTTGTTCAACCACTTGCTTACACACTACTAAATCTCCAAGTAAGGGTAATTCAATACCTGGAGGCGCTTCAAAGGGAAAAGATAACACGTTGGTCGGTTTGTCTTTTCCACGGTAGTCACAATTTAGGCGCTGACTTTCTTCGTTGTCAACAATTCTAACGGTAAGCTCTGCTTCATCTAACGATATGGTGGCATTTAGCCAAGTTTCAATGTCTGTAACACTTGGTAAGTGACTTTCGTCGTTACAGGCCAGTTGTAAATCAAGAATCACTGGCATTTTTTGCCTCGGCTCTGGCTGCTTCGCGTTTACGTTTCAGTGCTAACTCTTGCGCTTGCTCATGCTGCTCAAATGCTTCATAAGCCTGCACGATTCTTGCGACAACAGGATGACGCACCACGTCTTCAGCTTGGAAAAAACTAAAGCCGATTTCTTCTACGTTAGGAAGAACTTCAATGGCGTGGCGCAGGCCTGATTTAACATGGCGCGGTAAATCCACTTGCGTGATGTCACCAGTCACCACCGCTTTGGTATTAAAGCCAATACGGGTTAAGAACATTTTCATTTGTTCTACGGTGGTATTTTGGCTTTCATCTAAAATGACGAAGGCATCATTGAGGGTACGACCACGCATGTAAGCGAGTGGGGCGATTTCAATCACGTTACGTTCAATTAAACGCTCTACTTTTTCAAAACCGAGCATTTCAAATAGTGCGTCATATAAAGGGCGCAAGTAGGGATCGACCTTTTGTGATAAATCACCCGGTAAAAAGCCCAATTTTTCACCCGCCTCGACTGCTGGACGAGTAAGCAAAATACGGCGAACTTCTTGGCGTTCGAGCGCGTCCACCGCGCAAGCAACAGCAAGGTAGGTTTTACCGGTGCCCGCAGGACCAATACCAAAACTAATGTCATTAGTTAAAATATTTGTGACATAGTTAGTTTGGTTTTCACCACGTGGCTTAACCACGCCACGTTTAGTTTTTATATTAATGGTTTTACGAAAAGACGCTTGTTCGTGAGCGCCTTGCTCTAACACTTTTGACTCTTGAATTGCTAGGTGCACTTGATCCGGCAGGATATCGGCGGCTTTGCCTTTTACTGGCTGAGTCTCGATATATAGTTGCTTGACGATAGTGCGGGCAGCATTAGCATTTAGCGCTTTACCCACGACTTTAAAGTCGTGGTTGCGATAAGTGATTTCCACCCCTAAGCGACGCTCTATTTGTTTAATGTTGTCATCAAATGGGCCGCAAAGGTTAGCGAGTCGCTCAGGATCAGCGGGGGCTAAGGCAAATTCAATTTTTTCTAGTGTTGTGCTCAATATTAACTCTCTAATTTGGTGTAAAAGAACCCACACCTAAATGGTCTGTATGGTTTGGGTTTTTACGAATAATGTCAGCAGGGCGAATTGATTCACGAAGGTTCATTTCGTCTTCACCGCGAATAAACTCACCGCGTAATGAGTTAGCGTATACGTCGACGATGTTGACATCAACAAATTGACCGATGAACTTGTGCGACGCTTCAAAGTTAACCACACGGTTGTTCTCAGTACGACCACGTAGCTCTAATGGATTCTTTTTCGATGGCCCTTCAACTAAAATACGTTGTGTGGTGTTTAGCATTTGACGGCTGATCTGCATCGCTTGTTGGTTGATGCGATCTTGCAAAATATACAGACGCTGTTTTTTCTCATCTTCTGACACATCATCAGGTAAGTCGGCGGCTGGGGTACCGGGACGAGCGCTGTAAATAAAGCTAAAGCTGTGATCAAAGTTTACATCGCTAATCAGCTTCATGGTTTGCTCAAAGTCTTCTTGAGTTTCGCCTGGGAAGCCAATGATGAAGTCAGAGCTGATGGTGATATCTGGGCGCGCTTTGCGCAATTTGCGAATAGTCGATTTGTACTCGATAGCGGTATGGCCACGCTTCATCAAATTTAAGATACGGTCGGCGCCACTTTGCACTGGTAGATGTAAAAAGCTGACGACCTCAGGGGTATCGGCATACACTTCTACGATATCATCAGTGAACTCAATGGGATGACTGGTGGTGTAACGAATGCGATCAATGCCGTCAATAGCGGCCACGTAACGCAGTAATTCTGCAAAGCTACAAATTTGGTCATCAAACGTCGCGCCGCGATACGCGTTTACGTTTTGACCGAGTAAGTTGACTTCACGCACGCCTTGTTCGGCTAATTGCGCGATTTCGTACAGTACGTCATCAAGAGGACGACTGACTTCTTCACCGCGGGTGTAAGGCACCACGCAGAAAGTACAGTATTTCGAGCAGCCTTCCATAATTGAAACAAATGCGCTGGCCCCTTCCGCTCTCGGCTCGGGTAAACGGTCAAACTTTTCAATTTCAGGAAAAGAAACATCCACCACCGACGAGTTGTCTTCGGTTTGCACTTTCTTAATCATTTCTGGTAGACGATGTAAGGTCTGTGGACCAAATACGATGTCTACGTATGGCGCACGCTCACGGATGGCTTTACCTTCTTGCGAGGCAACACAACCACCAACACCAATTACTAAGCCTGGTTTTGCTTCTTTCAGGTTTTTCCAGCGACCAAGTTGATGAAATACTTTTTCTTGGGCTTTTTCACGAATTGAGCAGGTATTGAGTAGCAATACATCCGCCTCTTCAGGCTCTTCCGTTAAGGTGTAACCATGGGTGGCGTCTAAGAGATCTGCCATTTTTGATGAATCATATTCATTCATCTGACAGCCCCAAGTTTTTATATGAAGTTTTTTGCTCATGTGCTGCAACTGCTCTATCAACTGGACAACTAAAAAAGAGGACACATTCTACTGATTTCGGTCTGGCCTTGCTAGCTGATAAGTGTAAAAAGTATGCAGGGCGATCTTACGCATTTATGCAAACGCTTATTTTCGTTAAGATAGCGCCAAATAATAAAGTTGAGACAGTGTCAGGGACAGTGATGAAGACGACTCAAGTGATGATAAATGGTGGTGGCATGGTGGGGGCGACGACCGCCTTGATGCTAGCGAAACAAGGTATTCAAGTGACCTTGGTGGAAGCGGCAGCCGCGCCGAGCTTTGATCCTAAGCAAGTGATGGATCTACGGGTATCGGCAATCAGTGTCGCCAGTCAAGAGTTGCTTATTCATGCCGGTGTATGGGATGCCATTACTACCATGCGGTTATGCCCTTATCGACGCTTATCGACGCAGCAGCAAGGTGGCAAGGCGCTCACCTTTAGTGCCAATGATATTGGCGCTGATGTATTGGGCTATATCGTGGAAAATAACGTGGTGCAAACGGCATTATGGCAGGCCATGGCAGAGCTGCCATCGATAACCTTACTTAACCCTGAACAAATTCAGCGCTTTGAAAATAATAGCGCTGGAGTAGAAGTGACACTGGCGAGTGGTGAGAAATACCAAGCTCAATTGTTAATTGCAGCCGATGGCGGACAATCTTTTTGTCGCCAACATGCCGGTATTGGCTTGACGGCTTGGGATTATCGTCAGCAATGTATGTTGATTAATATTGCAATGGCCCAAGACCAGCAAGACATAACTTGGCAAGAGTTTGTTCCCACTGGACCAAGAGCATTTTTACCCCTTACTGGAAAGCAAGCGTCATTAGCTTGGTATCATCAAACAGCAGATATTCGTCGTTTATCTCAGCTTTCTAAACCAGAATTAAAAAAAGCAATTTTAGCCGAGTTTGCGCAACTAGATTTTGATTTTGAGGTGTTACAAGCCGCTGCGTTTCCATTAACTCGCCAACATGCTCAAAAATATTATGCTGATAGTGTGGTGTTGATCGGGGATGCCGCGCATACCATCAACCCATTAGCAGGGCAGGGGGTCAACCTAGGCTTCAAAGATGTGGCCGCTTTAGTGGGCGTGTTAAATGCGAGTGCATTGGCATCGCCATTTGATAAAAGACAAGCATTAGCGGCTTATCAACAACAACGTCGCAGTGATAACTTGCTGATGCAATCGGCAATGGATGTGTTTTATAAAGGCTTTAGTAGTCGCTTACCTGGGGTTAAATCACTGCGTGAACTTGGCCTTACCTTGGCACAACATTCAGGGCCAATAAAAAATAAAGTAATGAAATACGCGATGGGCCTGTAGGGGTCTGTCGTTGTGTTGAAATAAAAAAAAAGGGTTGGTTGGGTATATAAGACGCTAAGATGATTTTTGATGAAACTGAAATATGCTGAAGCTGGAAGTTGGCTATGAATAAGCTTTAAGAGGACACTAAATGGTGCGGAAGGAGAGACTTGAACTCTCACACCTTGCGGCACTAGAACCTAAATCTAGCGTGTCTACCAATTT
>NZ_JAUOPX010000194.1:0-255 GCF_030547455.1 Motilimonas sp. 1_MG-2023
GCGAGATTAGTTTTACTAGCTACGACAAACCCCGCCCGCTGACCTTTACTTAGCTCAATCTCAACTTGAAAAATTTACCCAATTTAAGCACTCGCCAATGGCTCGATTTAAGCCAAGTGGATCAACTTAATAGCCACTTTAACCTCAATATGCGTGAGTTCTACTACGCGGGAACCAGCATTTCCGACTTAACCCTTAAAAGTCGAGTAAACGGTGGCAAGTGGGAGTGTTGTCAGGGCCAGGGGAGGGGCGTGG
>NZ_JAUOPX010000195.1:0-255 GCF_030547455.1 Motilimonas sp. 1_MG-2023
GCCCTATTTAAATCATGTAGAATTGGCCATTGCGCAGCAACATAATCGCAACATCATCTTAATTAATGATGCCACCAATATGGCAAGCTTAATGCTGAATGCCGACTTGGCAATCGGTGCATGCGGAACCAGTAGCTGGGAGCGCGCATGTCTGGGACTGCCGTGTTTGTCTTTTGTGAGCGCTTTTAATCATGTTTTTATCAGTCTGTCGTTGCATAAGGAAGGTTTATGCCAACTTGTTGACGCTGATATCTC
>NZ_JAUOPX010000196.1:0-255 GCF_030547455.1 Motilimonas sp. 1_MG-2023
TAAAACTATATAGTTTCTATTGTTATTGGTTTGAGGGGTTAATATTATAATTTTTTACTATTATGCTTTTTATGGTATTAATCATTATTTTTTGAGTTTGTAATGTTTGAATTGGGATTTTTATTTATATTTTTTTTCAATCTATTACTTTTTTTTTTTTGAGTTTTCTGAGGTCATGTCTCAATTTATTACCTGCTTCTCATTGGTCTCAAACCTCCCCCACCCCAACCCCCACCCCCACACCCCCCCCGCCCC
>NZ_JAUOPX010000197.1:0-254 GCF_030547455.1 Motilimonas sp. 1_MG-2023
TTATAATGGTGATGATTTTTGGGTTATCTATTGCTTATATATTGTTTTTGTTTTTATTAGTTGGCATGTTTTTTGCTTGATTTCTATGTTAATTTTGGTTATTAATTTTTTTTTATTTGATTTTTTTTATTTTGTTCTTCTTTTGTTTGTTCGTCAATTTGGTCGACCTTGTTTTACAGGATTACAGGTTATATACCTGTTTCTTCTAAGGTGTCTTAATAACGGTCGTTGATGTTAGTTGAGTACTGAGGGAG
>NZ_JAUOPX010000198.1:0-253 GCF_030547455.1 Motilimonas sp. 1_MG-2023
GGGTGTTTCTTTTCCCTGTTGTGGCTGTTTTGTTTCGTCTTTTTGTGGGTGGGGTCCTTTTTTGCCGTTTGTGGGTGTTTGGGGTGTTTGTTTGGTGTGTGTTTGGGTTTAGGGGGGTTGTTTGTGTTGTGTTTTTTGGTTTGGGTTCTTTTTGCGTCTCTTGTGTGGTTTTTCCTTGTGGTGGGTGTTCTGGGGTTGGTCTGGTTTTCGGTTTTTTGTTGTTGCGTTCTTTTTGGTTGTTTTTGTTGAGTGT
>NZ_JAUOPX010000199.1:0-253 GCF_030547455.1 Motilimonas sp. 1_MG-2023
GGCCGTTTTTTTTTAGATGTTGTGGTATTTATTGTTTTAGTTACTAGTGTTTTGGTTGAGGATATTTTTTTTAGTGTGTTAGGCGATATGGTCAAGTTTATTTTGTTGCTATATTCTTTTGTGTATTTTTAATTTTTGCATTATTATATTGGCTTGGATAGTTAATTTTTATTAGTGTGATACGTATTAGTTATTTTTTGGTTTTTGTTTTCATTTGTTTAGTGTTTGTTTATTTTTATTTTTTTTTTTTTTT
>NZ_JAUOPX010000022.1:0-73964 GCF_030547455.1 Motilimonas sp. 1_MG-2023
TGACATATTGATACCTGCTTAGTTACGGTGATCTTATCACCTCTAATCAGGTGGCCAAAATAGTTGTACCACTACACTGGTACCTTTTATCCAAGATAGAGAAACACTGTAACCAATTTGTAAATATCAATGCAATGACTATTTACGCCTCTATTTAGAGAGATCAGGTTTCGTCAACAACAATAAATTTAGCTCAAACTCTATACATTACCCCTTCGCAGAATTTAGATATCCAGTTACTTTACATTGGCCAAATCAGCGCTGTATTGGCTTATAAAGCTGTTAACTCATTTCTGTTTCAAAATGAGATAGAAATTGATCAAGTTATGTTGGCTTTCGACATGATCAAAAAAAGCGTCAAGGTCTGGATCACTGAAGGAGATTTTGATTACTATTCATTACTGATGATGAACCGCCCATAGCACATCTTCTCAATCGAGAGTGCATGATGGGTGGTGTGGGGGCTGGAGGTTAGATACCTCCGGTTACCCGATTAGGCCTAGAGTTTTCGCCACATCAATTGCGCATCAGCACCATAACTTTTGCACACTTTTTCCGACAACGGTTTAAAACCTTGCCTTTGCCAAAACATCTCTGAGTTCTGGACTGAAACCAACCTAATTTCTTTGAAACCCAAACCAGTTGCAATCCCAACCAGATGCTTCATCAGTTTGGAACCAATGCCTTGGCCAAATGATGAGCTTGCAATTGCCAAGTCATGAAGAAACAAGATGTCCCCTTCAGTTTCTTTAGGTAAGGCGTTAAACAACTTTGGAGGCTGCTCTTTATTCCAAGAGTGCGCTAACAAATAACCCTTTAGTTCTTCACAGTCTCGATAGATAAAGCAGCATTTGGGTGTTCTGTTCCATTTATCCTTTAACACCTCTAGACTTTCGGGTTCGACAAGCTGATAGACCTCTGATTGTAGCTTTAGTATTTCAGGCCACACTGCTTCTCTGATTGTTTCTATCGACATACAATACTCTTGGCCCAACGCCCAAAGCAGCGGAGCGAGTTGGCGCGTCCAGCCCGAAGGGCGGTGCTGCCTTTGTTTGTTATGTGTTTGTAATTACTCTTCATCCCGCAGCCTATCTCTGCACTGCGTAATAAGTTCTTTGTATTCAATTGAAGATTCTTGATGCAATACCTTCTCGAGGATACAGCACAAATTCCAAAGGGCGCGCACTTCGGCCTGATCTTCAATATTTAGTTTATCGCTATCACTAAACCTTCGAGTTAATTCGAATAAGACCCAGGCCTCATCTTCAGTGAGTGTGATATTGACTTCCTTGCTCATAAACTCTCTTTACACATAACAGCTTATTAGACCCCTAAAGGGATGATCAAACGCCCCAAAACAGCGCCTAAAACATACCTTCAATATTTGCATTTACTTTATATAAGGTAAACAGTACTTTACCGATTTAGTGCAGGTAGCACTGTTATATTCCGACAAAACGACGACTAATAATATTATGCGGCAGGTTACGTTAACTCATTTCTGTCCAAAAACGAGTTGAGGCTGAAGTAGTGACAGAATGGACAGACTAAATTATTTATATTCATTAAACATTTCATACTCTGCTTCGGTGATATCACAAGCTTCCCAGTTGATAGCTTCACAAATCAGATTAATTCGAGCATCGCCCGCAGATACGTTTATATGCCACAGCTTTTCGGGCAATTCATCATAGAAATCTACATCTATCATATCGACAAGGTGAGATTTTGACTTGCGCGTGATATCAGCTTCAAACACTGTGTACATAGGCAATTCATAAGAAGGCTGATCCACACAGAATTTGGTTGGCTTACAGCACTCTACTACTGCCTTTTTCCTGATGCCGAACACGTAGAATGTCAGCGTAACCACACACCCGCCTCTGCCTGCCTTAATACTGATATCCAAATCAGCATTAGCAAGCCACGTATTACAAATATCTGAAAGGTTATCCATATTAAAATCCAAAGAAAATATAACGCCGTTTACGAATCAGCTTCTAATCACTCCCCTGCCAAGCAGACATTGAATAGTAAAAAAGGTAGCGCAAGCGCCTTGGTGCTTAGGCTAAAACTCGCTTCTCCCCTGTTACTAAAATAGCGTTAGCTGGCATTACCGAAGGATCCCCAACCATCACTTTTTGCACCATAAGGATTAGCAATGGTATTCAATCGTTTTTGGATGTCAATAATCGTGGCGTATGCAGGAACGACCAAGATAAAGCAATATAACGTCCAGTCAGACGTTTCTTCATCATGCTCTAAGGAACATTCAAATCCGAGCGGCTCAATTAATGGTTTCAGTAACACTCCAATTTCAGGGTTTGGAACAGCGACAAAAAAATCTATTTCCATTGGCTTGGATAAATTAGAACCATGCTCTCTAAGATTTAACAATGACATTCCATCTGCATCATTTGGGATACTTTCCATATTCATATCATCCTCTTCTAGTATCAGCTCTCGTCCGACTCAGACGCAGCGGCTGCCAGTTAGATTTCGTCTTCTAGTCGATCATTCTCTTGGGAAAGCAACTCATGCTGACGGGCCTCATTTGACCATTTAATTTGAACGCCACTTCTTGCCAGCTAGTTGCACCATTCGCATGCGCTAACAACTTTATCACCCTGATCTTGATCTCTGACCAATTAAATTCTTCAAGGATCAAAGTTGGCGGCATGAAGGTATTAACAGCACTAGATAAGAGCGCGCTTGGCGAAGCCACATAAAACTCAAAAAATACGCTGTCTACTTCATGCCCCTCAAAACAAACATCAACTTCAACTCTCACATTGAATCTTTCCCAGTCTCTCGGAAGCCCTGCTCCGGCCGGATTTAGATCATCACTATAGATTCTTAATAGCTTTAATTTCATCACTCAATTCCAAGTTAAGCTAACACTGTGATTGGGGCTTATCACTGTTGTTTTTATCTCTCATACTGCATATGAATTAATGCTACCGGTTCCAGATTACCCCTCTCTTTGCTCAATGACATAGGGTTTGAAGCCCCAAACTGGGTATATAAACCATCTCTTCCTAATTGGTTCCAATTGCACCCTCTTATTCCTTATATAGGCCAGCTTCCCTTGCACAATTGAATCTATAGCGCTGTCAAAAAGTAATTTAGGTGGGAGTCCCCTTTGTTCCAACATGGACAGGTTACGCAACCCCTTATGCTTGATGTGTGGTTCTACTTCCGAATGATCAAATCACCGCTACTAAACTGAACTTGCCGTCCATCAAAAAGAACTTCTTCCCAATATTCAGAGTTCGAAGATTCATTGTCACATACAGCGAGGTAGCCCGTATGTATATCGCCCGTTTCAGGCAAAACACTCACCAATGATCCTGCGTGTATCTCGAACTTCTCACATAACTCAAGCTGACCTATTGATGCGCGAACTTGGATAATCAGCCCAAAATGCTCCGCTTTTTCTTCGACTGTCGCAAATGAATCTGTAGCTTCTAGTTCTTCTAGATACTGTTTCAACTTTTTGATGGCTGGGTTCATGAATTTCCAAACATAACAGCTTATTAGATCCCATTATGGGGTGATAAAACGCCCCAAAACGGCGTCTAAAACATATCCACAATATTTACATCCTTTTTATCTATAGTAAACAATCAATTATAGAACACGCTGCGCCCTCGCTGTGTTCTTCCGACAAAACGGCAACGAATAATGTTATGCGACAACTGTTAACTCATAACCGCCCAAGCCCAAGTAAATCCTAACTAACCCTAACCTCTAGCGACAACAGCCACCCACTCCCACCATAAAAACACTTGAGAATAGTCAACTATTGCATAATAAATCAAAATCCCTGTGTTTTTATCTGTTAATATGCCCGCCGCTAGCAAAGTAGCCGTAGAGCGACAGCGCTAACTTCTTTCGAACAAACACAACAAACACAAGGACATTTACTAATGAATGCGGTTGTTATCGCTGTCAGCTTAATGCTGATACTCAGTTTACTTAGGATCAACGTAGTAATATCCCTTACCTTAAGCGCCATTGTTGGCGGCTTGGTGGGTGGGCTTTCTATTGAGGAAACCATTAGCGCTTTTAATGGTGGTTTAGGCGGCGGCGCAACCATTGCCTTAAGCTATGCCATGCTTGGCGCGTTTGCTGTGGCTATTTCTCGCTCAGGCATTACCGACCTACTGGCGCAAAAAGTGATTAATACCTTTGGCGGTACCACCACCAGCAATAATATTTTTTGGTTTAAAACCGTGTTGTTCTCCGCTATTTTGTTGGTGTCTATCAGCTCGCAAAACTTAGTGCCGGTGCATATTGCGTTCATTCCTATTTTGATCCCGCCTTTGCTCCATGTGATGGCGCAGTTTAATATTGACCGCCGCGCGGTGGCTTGTGTGATCACTTTAGGTTTAACCGCCACTTACATGTTATTACCGGTGGGATTTGGCGGCATTTTCTTAAACAATATTTTGCTTGCTAATCTAACCAGTAACGGCTTAACCGCAGAGGCATCAGATTTACCGCTGGCGATGGCATTACCGGTAGCAGGCATGGTATTAGGCTTATTAGTAGCCTTGTTCGTGTCTTATCGTAAACCCCGTGAATATTCGCTGGAAAAAATTCTAGCCGCTGAGCCAGAAAATAAAACTTTTAAACCGGGCCATATTGGGGTCGCGCTGGTTGCCATTGTAACAGCACTTACCCTGCAGCTTTATGCCGATTCGATCATTCTCGGTGCGCTCGCTGGCTTTACTATTTTTACCTTAGGCGGCGTGATCCGCTTTAAAGAAACCCAAGATGCCTTTACTCAAGGTGTGCGCATGATGGCGATGATCGGCTTTATTATGATTGCAGCTGCAGGCTTTGCAGCAGTAATTAAGGCCACCAGCGGCGTGGAAACATTAGTAAGCTCTATTGGTTCAATGATTGGCGAAAATAAAGGCTTAGCGGCAATGCTGATGTTAATTGTTGGCTTATTGATCACCATGGGCATTGGCTCATCATTCTCAACTATTCCCATTATCGCGACCATTTATGTGCCTTTGTGCATTCAGTTTGGCTTTTCGCCAATGGCCACTATGGCATTAGTGGGTACCGCCGCTGCTCTCGGTGATGCAGGCTCACCCGCATCTGACTCAACCTTAGGCCCAACCTCAGGTTTAAATGCCGACGGCCAACACGATCATATTTGGGATACCGTGGTACCCACCTTTATTCACTATAATATTCCACTTCTGGTCTTTGGTTGGATTGCTGCCATGATCCTGTAATGCTCCATTAAATCAGGCATAAAATTAAGACATAAAAAAAGGTATCCCGTTAGGATACCTTTATATTTGCGCTTTAAACCATTATGCGTCAGCGGCTTCGCCTTCAGGTGCTGCTTTAGCCGCAGCTTCTTTAATAAGGGGCTGTAGCTCACCTTGTTGAAACATTTCTAGAATAATGTCACAACCACCCACTAGCTCACCTTCAACCCAAAGTTGTGGGAAAGTAGGCCAGTTTGCGTATTTTGGTAACTCAGCACGAATGTCTGGGTTTTGTAAAATATCAACGTAAGCAAATTGCTCACCACACTGCATCAGTGCTTGAGATGCTTGCGCGGAAAAGCCACAGCTTGGAAATTTCGGGGAGCCTTTCATGTACAACAAGATGGTGTTTTCACTGATTTGGCTTTTGATCTTTTCTAAGGTTTCCATACTATCCTCACACTGCATAATTTTTATATAGTCTACCCTAAAGGCGCACCACAAAAAATCGTAAATTAAATAGGGTCTTTGTTTCAACCCACCTGATAATACGTATTCTAAAGAAAAGCCCACTAGGCGTCACGTTGATCTAGATCAATGTCGCAAAAAAGGCTAAAGTGTTTGCGTAAAATTCAACAACCTCTGATACAAAACAGAGGCATAACGAGCAATGGAGAATAAAAATGGCTTTTGAACTTCCAGCACTTCCTTATGCACAAGATGCATTAGAACCACATATTTCTGCTGAAACGTTGTCTTACCACTACGGTAAGCATCACCAAACTTACGTAACTAAGCTAAATGGCCTAGTTGAAGGTACAGAGCTTGCTAACAAATCTCTAGAAGAGATCGTTAAAACTTCTGAAGGTGGTGTTTTTAATAACGCTGCTCAAGTTTGGAACCACACGTTCTACTGGAACTGTTTAAGCCCTAACGGTGGCGGTCAACCAACTGGCGCACTAGCTGCCGCAATTGATGCAAGCTTTGGTTCTTTCGAAAAATTCCAAGCTGAGCTAAACGACAAAGCAGTAAACAACTTTGGTTCTTCATGGACTTGGTTAGTTAAAAATGCTGACGGTAGCCTAGCTATCGTAAACACGTCTAATGCAGCAACGCCGCTAACAGACGCAAGTGTTACTCCAATCCTAACTGTGGATCTTTGGGAGCACGCTTACTACATCGATTACCGTAACGTTCGTCCTGATTACCTAAAAGGTTTCTGGGCATTGGTTAACTGGGAATTTGCTGCAGCAAACTTCGCTTAATCAAACGCGATACCATCGAACACATACCCAGCCTAGCTGGGTATTTTTTTATCCTTTAATTAACACGTTTTTCGCAAACGTCTGCATCGTCACCTTTACGACACATTTCTGCCAACGCACTGTCACATATCCAGCTTATTTTTGAGCTATTGAGCTCCTAGATGACAACACCTTTTCAGGGCTCAAGCCAGCCTAACTGTTAAGGATGATATATGTTTTCAGTCGACCAAGTGGTAAACCAACATTTTCCTCAAATTACTGATAAGCCTTGGCTACGTAAGCCAGTGACTTATTTTTTACGCCGCTTATTACACGAGAAGGAATTTATTGAATTTGGTCAACTCTACCCGCACCTCACTGGTTTTGACTTTGTTGAGAAGGTATTAGACTACTTCGACTTTAGCTATCGCACTACCGAACGAGAAATAGAGCGGATCCCTGTAACCGGCAAAGTGGTGATTGTTGCTAACCACCCTATTGGCTCACTCGATGGCTTAGCATTATTGCAATTTATCCACCGCATTCGCCCCGATGTAAAAGTGGTTGCCAATGAGCTATTAATGTCGATTAAGCCACTGCAACCAACGCTGCTGCCGGTGAACAACATGAACGGCTTAACGGTGAAGGAAAACCTGCAAAACATCCATAATCATTTACAACAAGACGGCGCATTAATTATTTTTCCAGCAGGGGAAGTGTCACGCCTGCGCCCAACTGGTATTAAAGACATAAAATGGAATAGCGGTTTTTTACGCATGGCCAGTCGCGCCCAAGCGCCTATCCTGCCTATTCATATTCAAGCGCGTAATTCCGCACTGTTTTATGGCACATCAATGCTGTACAAGCCGCTTGCAACCTTACTGCTGGTAAAAGAAATGTTTAAGCAAAATGCTAATACAGTAAAAATGACCGTAGGCAAGATGGTGCCTTATGACAGCTACCAAGGGGATCAAATATCCACTAGCGCCAAAGTTAAGTTACTGCAAAAGCAAACCTATCGACTTGCTAAAGGCAAAAATGGCTATTTTAGAACCGAAACCCCGATAGCTCATCCCGAACCACGAATAGCCTTAAAGCAAGCGGTTGAGCGCTGTGAAAAATTAGGCACAACCCCCGACAACAAACATATTTATTTATACAAACACAGCGACAGCTCACCAGTGCTGCGCGAATTAGGTCGCTTACGTGAGGTTTCATTTCGCGCCGTGGGCGAAGGCACGGGAACCAAGCGCGATATTGACCATTATGATAGCCATTACCTGCATTTAATCTTATGGGATGCTGACGAGTTAGAAATAGCCGGTGCTTATCGCTTTGCCAAGGCGGCAGAAATTATCAAAGCGCAAGGCGACGATGGCTTGTACAGTCAATCATTGTTTCACTATGGTGAAGTAATGAAGCCCTACCTCGTTCAAGGCCTTGAGCTAGGACGCAGCTTTGTCCAGCCTAAATATTGGGGTCGCCGTAGCTTAGATTATCTCTGGCTCGGTATCGGCGCGTTTATTGCCAAACATCCACAATATCGTTATCTATTTGGCCCTGTTAGTATCAGTGACAGCTTGCCAAAAAATGCCAAAGACTTATTAATCTACTTTTACCAATTATATTTCTCGGCAGAGTCAGACATGGCAACTGCTAAAGTGCCATACCAAGTGCCTGAAAATTTATTGACCAGCTTAAGCGTTGAGTTTGTCGGCAATGATTACAAACAAGACTTTATTACCCTCAAAGCCGTGTTAGACAACATGGGCACCGCCATCCCCACTTTATACAAACAATACAGTGAAGTATGCGATCCCGGCGGCGTAAAGTTTTTAGACTTTGGCATCGATCCTGATTTTAATAACTGTATTGATGGCTTAGTGTTAGTGGATTTAGCGCAGCTAAAAGCCAATAAACGCCAGCGTTACATCAACGCGCACTTACCTGAGCCTGCAGAAGTGAATTGATTATTTCCCCGAGTGTCAATGACCGCAGCTCGGGTAGATCCTACCTCGCCCCCAGTTCTGTTTAAGCCAACCCTAACCCGATAGAATTTGCTTGACGGTAAAATTTCGTTTCGGGTTATCTATCGCTGTGGCCCAAATCTCGCTCCGGGAATAGCACATCACGCACGCGCTGCTTCAAAATCTTGGCTTCAGGGAAACCTTCATCCCGCACTCGGCACCAAATCAGCTGATCATTAACATAAATTTTAAACTCGCCTTTTTCGGCTGGCGCTAATGCCACTTCACCGAGATCGTCAGCAAAGGTCGATAACAGCTCTTGCGACATCCAGCTAGCTCTCAGTAACCAGCGACATAAAGTGCAATAGCGGATCACCACTCGTGGTTTAACTGTCACGTCATTCATTTAGCGAATACCTTGCAAAAATTCCTGACGGGTTTCAGGTTTAGATTTAAAATTGCCACCTAAGGACGTAGTGCGAGTATGACTTGATTCATCTTGTACGCCGCGCGCTTTAACACAGTAATGCACCGCATCAATAGAAACGGCAACATTGTCTGTTTCTAACAATGCTTGTAAAGCGCATAAAATTTGCTGAGTTAGCCGCTCTTGTACTTGCGGGCGACGGGCAAAAAAGCGCACTATGCGGTTAATTTTAGACAGGCCAATCACTTTCGTTTTGGGGATATAAGCCACCGTGGCACGGCCATCGATAGTGACAAAGTGATGCTCACAGGTACTGGTTAATGAAATGTCAGACACTTGCACCATTTCATCAACTTTCATCTTATTTTCGATAACGGTGATTTTGGGAAAGTTTTCGTAATCTAAGCCAGAAAATATCTCGTCAATGTACATTTTTGCAATACGACGCGGCGTTTCGGCCAAGCTGTCATCGCCTAAATCCAGCCCCATCAATGCCATTATGTCGCCAAAGTGTTGCTCTATTTTCTGTTTTTTATCACTGTTACTTAACCCATTTTCAACCACTGGGGTTTCTAAACCTCGGCTAATTAACGCATCGCGAACCACTAACGCCGCTTGGTTTGTGACAGACATCCATTTTATCCTTTAGCAAATATATCGGCATAAATAGAGGTTTTTTGCCGCAATTGCAACATCAACTGCCCGGTAATTGGCTAAAAACATCTTCCAGTAGATTGTCTAAATACGCATCTAAGTCTTGTTTGGATTGATTGATGTCGCTTTTTTCATCCTCAATCCCTTTAGTGGTCTGAGCTTTTGCCACTTGCTCTGGAGTTTGCGGGGCTAATTTAACTGTCATGCACATTACCTCTAAGGTAAGTAATGACTTAAGTATAGCCAGACATTTCACTTTTTATTGTTCTTAAGCTTATTCTTAGGGGCATTCAATAGCATAATGAGAGTCAATCGACATAAACAGAAGGAGCACCAGATGGGATGTTGTGATACCCCCGGCCTAAAACCCATAGCAGATGCATTAACGCAAATGTTAGACGCGGTTGAACCTTTTTGCGAGCAAATAACACAGCCGATCCAATCAGCCATTGGCTTTACCCTTGCACAAGCCGTTATTTCACCGGTATATGTTCCGCCATTTAATAATTCAGCAATGGACGGATATGCATTCAGAGCGGCCGACTTAAACAATAATACTGAGCTCACTCTAGTCGGAAAGTCATTTGCGGGAGCGCCGTTTAGAGGCGATATCCCCAAAGGAGGCTGTATTCGAATCATGACTGGGGCACCTTTACCTGAGGATGCTGATAGCGTTGAAATGCAAGAAAATACACAAATAAATGGCTCATTCATTCAATTTCAAGCCAATGTTCGCCAAGGACAAAATGTTCGTTTGCGCGGCGAAGACATCACTGCTGGCCAGCGTTTATTCGAGGCAGGACACACTTTACGTAGCCGCGATATTCCTTTGCTCGCTTCCCTTGGTATTGCAAAAGTGAATGTGTACCAACCCCTTAAAGTAGCTATTTTTTCTACCGGCGACGAATTGAAGCATGTGGATCAAGCCCTTAAAGAGGGACAAATTTATGACAGTAACCGTTACTGCCTTAATGCTATTTTAAGCAAAATGAATGTCGAGGTGATTGATTTTGGTATTATTGCTGATGATCCAGCCCTGCTTAAAGACACGTTTCTTCAAGCTAACCAACAAGCAGATGTAGTGATCACCAGCGGCGGTGTGTCGGTTGGTGAAGCAGATTACACCAAAGACATACTCGAGCAGTTGGGTGAAATTGGTTTTTGGAAACTCGCTATCAAACCTGGTAAACCTTTTGCGTTTGGTAAACTCAGTGACAGTGTCTTTTTTGGTCTACCTGGCAACCCAGTTTCAGCGCTAGTGACCTTAACGCAACTAGCATTACCCACTATGGCAAAAATGGCAGGGGCGAAACCAACACAAGCCCTGCGCCTTCCGGCTATCACCACTCATGGCTTTAAAAAAGTACCTGGACGTACTGATTTTCAGCGCGGTATTTACCAAGTTAATGACGATGGAAAACTAACTGTGAGCAGCACAGGTGGCCAAGGCTCTGGTGTATTTAGTGGCATGAGCCAGGCGAACTGCTTTGTCATACTAGAGCAAGCGCGCGGCAATGTAGCTGCGGGGGAAACCGTCACCATTGAAGTATTTAGTGATTATTTAAACTAACTTAAACCATCAGGGGCTTGAGAGCCCCTAGCAATTTCAATCCCAGTTAGCGCTGCCAACGCTTAGCAGCAGCCATATCTTTGTCATTGGCATCAAGCCAGAGCTCTCCTGACTCGGAATGTTCTTTTTTCCAAAATGGCGCCTGTGTTTTTAGAAAATCCATGATAAATTCACAAGCAGCAAAAGCCTGACCACGATGTTGGCTACTTACCCCAACAAATACAATTTGCTGATTAAGGCCCAAAGTGCCCACACGGTGGATCAAGGTAACATCAATTAAATCCCAGCGCTGTTTTGCTTGCTGCACTATGTTACGCAAGCTTTTTTCCGTCATCTCTGGGTAATGCTCTAAATGTAAGGCTGTGACTTTTTTGGCAAGGTTCATTTCCCGAACAAGACCGACAAAAGTCACTATCGCACCGGCTTCCGATTTACTCGCCAGCAGCTTATATTCATGGTTAATGTCAAAATCTTGCGTTTGTACTCGTATCATACTCCTCCCCTTTAACCACCTGTCACCGGTGGGAAAAAGGCAACTTCATCGCCGGCTTTAACGGCACTGGTTAAGCGCGCCATATCATGATTAATTGCCACCAATAATGGCCCTTGGCTTAACTCCCCTTTCCAGCTAGGGTGATGACGATATAACGTCTGCAATACATCCTCTACCGTCTCAATGCCCTTAGTATCGAGTTGGATACTTTCAATGCCTAAGCTTTCACGTAATTTGGCAAAAAACACAACATTAATCATATTTTCCCTTAAAGTGCCCAGACTTTCCGCCCTGCTTTTCAAGTAAACGCGTTTGCGAAATCACCATGTCTTTTTGCACGGCCTTACACATATCATAGATGGTTAATGCTGCAATGGAAGCCGCCGTTAACGCTTCCATTTCAACGCCTGTTTTACCTGATAACTTACACAACGCTTGCACTCGTACCCGATTCAGTTCTGGCTCAGGAATAATCTCCACTTCAACTTTGGTTAACGCCAATGGATGACATAAGGGGATCAAGTCAGCGGTTTTCTTGGCCGCCATGATCCCAGCAATCCTTGCAGTGGCAAACACATCGCCTTTATGATGCTGCCCAGATAAAATAAGCGCTAGGGTATCGGCCGACATGTCAATATAGCTTTCTGCAATGGCTTGGCGTTGTGTTACCGATTTTTCAGTAACATCTACCATATGTGCATCACCCTGTTGGTTAATATGGGTAAAATCTGTCATTGATGCTTTCACGACACTAAACGCCAATATGGGGCATAAAATTACACGGCTTAGAGCGTGAGTCTAACTGCGAGGCAAGAATTTTGGTCCAAGCGGTCTTACAGGCATTAGTCGAGCCCGGCATGCAGAAAATAACAGTGCGATTAGCAAAACCACCCAGAGCACGACTTTGTATGGTGGAAGTGCCAATTTCTTCAAAGGACACATGACGAAATAACTCGCCGAAACCTTCAATTTGCTTATCGAACAAGATGGACACGGCTTTTGGTGTGGTATCGCGCGCAGTAAAACCAGTGCCACCAGTGATCAAAATAACACTGATCGCTTCATCTGCAATCCACTCAGACACCACCGCGCGAATTTTATATTTATCATCAATGACAATTTCTTTCGCCATCAAGTTATGACCTGCCGTTTTTAATGCATCAACTAAGTAAGCCCCAGAAGTATCATTTTCTTCGGTGCGAGTATCAGACACAGTAAGTACTGCAATATTGGCAGCTTCAAAGGTTTTTTCTGCGTGACCCATGTAATTTTCCTTGATAAACAGGGCTTAATGCCCTCAATTAAGAACTCTATAAGTGTGGTTTACTTCAATCAAAACGGGATAAGAATACAGACCATGCCTACCGATAAGGCTCCGCGTTGAGGCTAGGTAAACGGTTCACTGGATTGTGTAAGTTGTCGCCATTGCGTCGGCGTATTTGCATTTCCTAACCGCTCTCTTTGTTGCGGGTTTGGCGTTATCTTTTTGCAGTTTACGCGTTTAAGCAATTGATATAAAGAGCGCTTTTTAGGGTCGTCTTGATTAAACATTTCTCCCAAACAATCTTCTAGCGCTTGATTCAATGGTAATAGCAATGGAAATAAGGCATCACTATAGTAAGCTCCGTGCTGATCCGTGCCCTCAACAAGGGCGAGAATCTCAGCTTTAGAAAGTAAAGGCATATCAACAGGAAAAATGAGTAAGGCGCCATTAGCAGCTGCTGCATATTTAAACGCCGATTCAATACCAGCTAAAGGGCCGGTATTTGGGTGCAAATCAGGTAAGCACGAAACCCCCTGATATTGACCGCTAACTTTTACTTCTCTAAATCCCATATGTTGGACTAACTCAACACAGTGCTGCAGCTGGGTTTTACCCTCTCGCATCAGTAGGGCTTTATCTTGCCCCATACGACTTGAGCAACCTCCCGCGAGAATGATCACGCTGATGTCTGAACATGGCCACTGCATAGTTAACCTCTTAGTTTTATAAAATAAAAAGCTAAGCCGTTAATGCCAACCCTCTACACCTGTCATATCGGGTAATTTATGAGCGATACCTTTATGACAATCGATACAGGTTTTATCGCCATTAGCAAGGGCTGTTGAGTGCATTTTCACGCTCCGCTGACCTTGCTCTGAAAAATCCATAAAGGCAAATTCATGGCAATTACGACACTCCTGCGAGTTGTTCTTTTTCATTCGGGCCCATTCACGATCGGCCAAATGACGACGACGTTGATAGAACTTCTCTGGCGTATCAATAGTGCCCATGGCAAAAGCCACCAGCTCTTTACTGGCTTGAACCTTACGGATCATCTTATCTGTCCAATTATGCGGTACGTGACAATCAGAGCAAATAGCCCGTACACCAGAGCGGTTTGAATAGTGAATTGTCTCTTTAATCTCTTCAACAATCGGTGCGTGACAGCTAGAACAAAATGCTTCGGTATTCGTCGCTTCCATCCCAGTATTGAAGCCGCCCCAAAAAATGATACCGCCAAAAAAACCTAAAAAGAGAATGAAGCCTAATGATGCCGAACTAGGCGAGCGCATCAGCAACCAGATATGACTTAACCATGCCATTAATTTTTTAAACATAATACCCCCTATCAACGTTGTAATGATTGACCACTATTTAAGGGCATCCACAGGTTTAAAATTATTTTTAACCAAAGGCTTGGCATCGGCTTGTGGCACATGACATTGCAAACAGAAATACCGCCTTGGTGATACATCAGACAAGGTCATCCCTTCCCGCGTTTCAAAATGGGTCGGGCTGATTTTGGTTGCACCCGACTCAGGTGCATTTTTCCAGCTATGGCAGGACAGGCACTTATTGGCATTAAGGTCGACTTCGTAGTGTCGAATTGAATGTGGGATCACAGGCGGCTGGTGCACATATTGACGACTAATCGGGTCACGATCGGTAATAACTTTCTTTAATTCTTCTGGCTGCTGTTGCGTGTTGAGCTCAACATTGCCTCGTAACGAAGTGATACCACCATTATTGGTTACTACAGTTTCGGCTTGTTGAGCGTCAGTTTCAGCGCTAACTAAGGCCGTTGCACTTAACAAAGCACTGGCGCCAATAATACATAATGCCGCTATTGTTTGTTTTCTCATATTTTACTCTCCACCTTAAGCTTGATTAGGCTTTAACAATTTTGACCGCGCACTTTTTATAATCCGTCTCTTTTGATAACGGATCGGTGGCGTCTAGCGTTAATTTATTAGTCAACTGCTTGGCATCAAACCAAGGCATAAAGACTAAGCCTTCGGGTGGGCGATTACGGCCGCGGGTTTCCACACGAGAGCGCAATTCACCGCGGCGCGAACTCACTATAATTTCATCACCACGACGTAAATTGCGTTTTTCTGCATCGTTGGGATGCATAAAGATCACCGCATCAGGAAAGGCGCGATACAACTCAGGTACGCGACGTGTCATTGAGCCTGAATGCCAATGCTCTAATACACGACCTGTGCTTAACCATAGGTCAAACTCTTGATCTGGCGCTTCCGCAGCTGGCTCAAATGGCGTGGCAATAATAAACGCCTTACCATCAGGTTTACCGTAAAAATCAACCCCCTTACCTTTGCCGACATAAGGGTCATAACCTTCACGGTAACGCCACAAGGTTTCTTTGCCATCCACCACGGGCCAGCGTAAACCATGAGCTTGGTGATACATATCAAATGGCGCTAAATCATGACCATGACCTCGACCAAACGCTGCATATTCTTCAAACAATCCTTTTTGGACATAGAAACCAAAATGGCGAGCTTCGTCGTTTAAACGTGCTTCTGGCACTTCATCTAAACCAAATTTATCAACATTGCCGTTACGATATAAAATATCGTATAAGGTCTTACCTCGCAGTTCCGGCTGCTTTGCAATCAACGCTTGCGGCCACACTTCTTCCACTTTAAAACGTTTAGAAAACTCCATTAATTGCCACAGATCCGATTTAGCGTCGCCCGGAGCCTCCACCTGTTGATGCCAAAACTGGGTACGACGCTCAGCATTGCCGTAGGCTCCTTCTTTTTCGACCCACATCGCCGTAGGCAAAATCAGATCAGAGGCTTGCGCGGTAACCGTTGGATAAGGGTCGCTGCAAACAATAAAATTTTCTGGATTTCGATAGCCCGGCAACCCTTCTTCATTCATGTTAGGCGCGGCCTGCATATTGTTATTACACATCACCCAATAAGCATTTAACTTACCGTCTTTTAACATGCGATTTTGCAGCACCGCGTGATAGCCAGGTTGCGCAGGAATGGTGCCTTCAGGCAGTTTCCAAATTTTTTCCGCAGTGGCGCGATGCTTAGGGTTAGTAACAACTAAATCAGCCGGCAAACGATGTGCAAACGTGCCAACCTCACGCGCAGTGCCACAGGCAGAAGGTTGACCCGTTAGTGAGAATGGACTGTTGCCCGGCTCTGAAATCTTACCTGTCAATAAATGTATGTTATAGACCGAGTTATTCGCCCAAACACCACGCGTGTGCTGGTTAAAACCCATGGTCCAAAATGAAGTTACTTTTTGATTTGGGTCAGCATAGGATTGTGCCAAAGCTTCTAGCTTTTCAGCGGGTACGCCAGAAAGTTCCACCGCCTTTTCTAGGGTATATTCGGACAAAAAGCGTTTGTATTCTTCAAATGTCATGTCAGACATGGCACCACTGTCTGGATTTTTCGCGGCTTGCTGTAAAGGGTGTTCGGGCCGTAAACCATAGCCTATATCGGTGGTGCCGCGCTTAAATACCGTGTGTTTATTTACAAAATCCCAATTTACTTTATCGTTTTGAATGATGTAGTTAGCAATATAATTGAGAATTGCGAGATCAGACTGAGGGGTAAAAACCATACCGTTATCAGCCAGTTCAAAACTACGGTGTTGAAAAGTGGACAATACATGGACTTTAACGTGAGGATTGGCTAATCGGCGGTCGGTTAGGCGCGACCATAAGATGGGATGCATCTCCGCCATATTAGAGCCCCACAATACAAACGTGTCGGCCGCCTCTAAATCATCATAACAGCCCATAGGTTCATCAATGCCAAAAGTGCGCATAAAACCGACCACAGCGGAGGCCATGCAGTGGCGTGCGTTGGGATCGATATTGTTGGACAAAAAGCCCGCTTTCATTAATTTCGCGGCGGCGTAACCTTCCCAAACCGTCCATTGACCAGAGCCAAACATCCCCACAGATGTTGGCCCCTTATCTTTAATCGCTTGTTTGAACTTGTCCGCCATGACATCAAAAGCCTGATCCCAACTAACAGGCGTAAAATCCCCATTTTTATGGTATTTTCCCGCTTTCATCCGCAACAGTGGCGTTGTTAATCGGTCATTACCGTACATTATCTTGGATAAAAAATAGCCTTTAATACAGTTTAGTCCTTTGTTAACTTCAGAGTCTGGGTCTCCTTGAGTTGCTACGACTCGCCCCTCTTGGGTTCCCACCATGACACTGCAGCCTGTACCGCAAAACCGACAAGGCGCTTTTTCCCATTTTATTTTGGTGGCATCTTTACTGGCGATCAAATTAGTTGCTGAGACAGGTAATGCAATGCCAGCAACGGCGGCAGCAGAAGCTGCAGCATTAGCTTTTACAAACGCGCGTCTGGTTAGTTTCATAGTTTGTTGTCCTCACATTGCACATCTAATTTTTCAAATTGGTGGTACACCATAGAGGCGTTGATAACACCTGCTATGTTGTTTAACTTTTCAACTGTTTCTAATATGTGGTTTTTACCAACACTCTCTATTACCACCACCAGCTTGCCACCTTCTTGGGCATATATTTCGGCTTCTTTAAGCTGTTCAATATCAGCAACAACCTGAGCCACTCGCTCAGGGTTACAGTGAACAACTAGACTAGAAATGTGGCATTCTTGTGGCTGCATGTATTCTTTACTCACTGGTTGTTTTTGATTCATTTCATGTGTTCAGCCACTGTAATCGCACTGACAGGACACGGCGCAACACAAGCGCCACAGCCACTACAATTGGCTAAATCAATTTCAGGTGTTGCACTGAGGCCGGGCTTAAAACTAATGGCTTGTTGATCGCAATGCTCGCTGCAACTGCGGCAGTAGACTTGTTGATTAGCAAGACAAGTTTCTTGAATAGTGGCGCTGAGTTGCCAAGGTGAACGCTGCGATAAATCGAATAAAGGCTCAGGACAGACAATGGCGCACTGTTGGCAAAAAGTGCATTCACCACGAGAGAAATCAATGGTTGGAAACCCGCCATCACCTTTAACAATTACCTTCGTTTCGCAAGCATCCACACACTTACCGCAGCGGGTACAATCATCAATAAATACCCGACTTTTATCTAACCAAGGCAACTCGGTTAGTGATGCACCTTGGCCGCGTAAAAAGCGTCGTTTAAGTTGATCTGGTTGGTTCGCCATCATTGTTAATCTCGTCGGTCATCCAACCAATTAAAGATGAATGTAGACCTTGATGGGCTAACTCGATATACCTAGCAGGGGGTAAAAAGATAGTGGAGTTGTGCTAGATCAATAACTGAGTACGACTTAGCTCACATTAATGGGAACAATTTTGAAGATTAATGATGGCATACCAATAGGTATAAAAAGATATCGCGATACTAAACAATATAATATGTTGCTGATTTAATACGGCCATATAATGAAAAGTGACAGACTCAGGCTAGAAACAACATTACCCGCCAATTGAGGCAAGATGAACAGTACCACCTAGCTCTCCTTGCTGCAGAAAGTGGCTGGTTCGTTTGGTTTTAAGGGCTTCCATTAACCTTTGTTGCAATGCCTCGCTATGCTCACTTGTTTGCAATAAATCGCGGAGTTCCGTCCCTTGCTCGCCAAATAAACACAAATGTAAACGCCCTAAAGATGACACTCTTAGACGATTACAGCTATCGCAAAAATGCGATTCGTAAGGCATGATCAAACCAATTTCGCCGCTGTAATCAGAATGGCAAAAAACGCGCGCGGGCCCGTCAGTGGCCTGACGCACCTTTTCAACCCAGCCTTGGTTGATTAATTGTTTCATGATCACCGAGCCAGAGATATGATGGGCTTGAAATAAAGCGTGATTATCACCCGTCTGCATTAATTCAATAAATCGCAACTGAATATTTCGCGGCTTGATCCAAGCTAAGAAGGTGTCTAATTCATGAGCATTTAGCCTTTTCATTAACACTGTATTGACTTTAACTTGGCTAAAACCCGCTGCAAATGCCGCATCGATACCGGCCATCACTCTAGTGAGTAGATTCTCACCGGTAATTTGATGAAACATATTGGCATCCAGACTATCCATACTGACATTAATGGCATCTAAACCCGCAGCTTTCCAATCAGCAACCGATTTCGCCATACGAAAGCCATTGGTTGTGGTGGCTACTTTTTCGATGCCTTGCGTATTTTTAACCGTTTCTATAATGTCTGCGAAATCACGACGCAGTGAGGGCTCACCACCAGTGATCCGCACTTTCTTGGTGCCTAGCTGGGCAAATCCTTGAACCAAATTGCTAATTTCTACCAAGCTAAGAAACTGTTTCTTATGCTCACGGTGATAGCCATTGGGCAAGCAATAGGTACATTTAAAATTACAGACATCTGTAACCGACAGCCGCAAGTATTCAAACTTACGCTGAAATTGATCAACAAGTTTTGACATAAACGCCTTTCCAAATTCGGGAGGCTAAACCATTTCTGCTTTAACCCTTCTCAGTACATAACTGAAGCGGTCTTATCATCGTATCTTCGACTTAGACGAAAAAGACTCGGTGTTCATTTATAATTGGGTATAACAGATATTGGCGCTAGTTCCCAGCAAACTGACTAGGAATTGCGTAAAATAGGCCTTATCACCCGACTTTCTATCCATAAAGTGATAATGAAAATTCGTCAGTTTAACCAATCTGCAACGTCGACATTACGCCAAGCATTAATTTTTATTTTTGGCCTTTCACTGCTTCAAGCCATGCTAACCCTGAGTGTAGAAAGCACCAATTTGAAAGATGCTAATATGGTCAACGTTGCTGGCTCACTGCGAATGCAAAGTTATCGCATCGCTCATGCCCTAACGACCCCCCACAGCACCATTGAACCTAAAATAGTGGAATTTGAAACCTCCCTATTTGGCGCTGCTCTCGCTGGTTTAAATACTTGGTATTATCCTGATGAAGTATCCCATCATTATTATCAAGTGGTGGTGCAGTGGCAAAAAATGCGCCAGTTACTAGAAGCGAATAAAGCACAAACCTACCATGACAATTTAATCAGCTTTGTTGCTCAGATCGATACCTTTGTACTTACATTGCAAAACTACTCTGAGAATAAAGTTCGCTTTCTTTTTATTGCCCAAAGTATCGGTTTAGTCGTCATTCTTTTAATATGCTCATACTTAATGGGCTTTATGCGACAGCGTATTGTTAAACCGTTACATCAACTGATGGCCGCCACCGAACAGATTAAAAACCGTCAGTTTGATGTCAATTTCCCGCAGTCAAAAGATCAAGAAATTGGCACACTTACACAAGCACTCCACCATATGGCCGAAGAGTTAAAACAACTCTACCTAGAGATGGAAGGTAAAGTTAATCTGAAAACACAAGAGCTGGCCAAAGCCAACCAAACTGTCAGCTTCTTATACAATATTTCGCAGCAGCTTAATGTCGCCGAGCTGACCGAGAAAGATATTATCCAAGTATTGGATCAATTGGTTTACCAACAACTGCTCAAATCAGCACGATTATGCTTTGCTGTTAAACAAGAAGCTTATCGGACCCTTTATAGTAACTCCGCTTGGGATCATGACAATTTGGCAGTCACTTGCTTAGAGATTAATCCATCGTCACAAAGTCAAAGTAATTCAGTGCAGTTACAAGTCCAAAAAAATGCTCATGTTGATATGATAGTACTTGAAAGCTTTGCTTTTTTACTCGGGCAAGCATTAAAACAGCAAGACATCATGCTGCAAAGTCAACGGATGGCATTAATGGAAGAAAGAGGGGTTATTGCTCGAGAGCTGCACGACTCAATAGCACAATCGCTGTCTTTTTTAAGGATCCAGTGCACCCTTTTAAAGCGCCAAATTAACTTAGAGCCTAATTTAACTGCTGCGCTTACTATTACCAATGAAATCGATCTAGGCGTTGCCAACGCCTATAAACAGCTACGAGAATTACTCAGCACTTTTCGCCTTAAAGTCGGCGAGGCTGATCTGTCGGCCGCTTTAACTACTATGATCGAGCAACTCAAACCGCAAACGCCTGCTACGATTTCATTAAGTTATGAAATCAACGATTACCATCTTAATGCTGGACAATACATTCACATCTTACAAATCATTCGAGAAGCCGTACTAAATAGCATCAAGCATGCTAATGCGAGTCAAATATCTGTAAACTGTGTTTATGATAATACCCATCATATTTTAATAAAAGTCTGTGACAATGGACACGGATTGCCAGAAGTAACTGAAAAACAAAATCATTATGGACTAAACATAATGAAAGAGCGGGCAACTAAGTTGCAAGGTCAACTCAGTATTGCCAATACAGCAGAGGGCGTTTGTGTTTTATTGCACTTTCCCATAACTAAAACCGAGTACTCATATGGAAGCAAATAAACTTTCCGTTATCGTTGTTGACGATCATCCTTTAATGCGTAAGGGTATTGTTCAATTGTTGTCTTTAGATCCTGACATTTTAGTCACGGGCGAAGCCAGCAATGGCACCCAAGCAATTGCGATGATAAAACAACATGAGCCGGACCTTATCTTACTCGATCTTAATATGAAGGGAATGTCAGGGCTTGAAACTCTCAAAGCACTGCGCGAAGAAGGTATCGACTCTCGGATCATCATACTTACAGTATCAGATGCCAAACAAGATGTAATTGCCTTGGTTAATCAAGGTGCCGATGGCTATTTATTGAAGGATACTGAGCCAGAGGATTTGCTTGTTCAATTAAAGTTGGCCGCCACTGGTGCGCAAGTGTTTAGTGAAGGGATCACTGAATACCTCAGTTGCCTAGAAGAAGACAACAACTACCAAGCCAAGGTGGATTCACTGACCAAAAGAGAATTACAAATACTACAACAAATAGCAAAAGGACAAAGTAACAAAGAAATTGCGGATCAATTACATATTTCAGAAGGAACAGTAAAGGTTCATGTAAAAAGCTTATTGAAAAAATGCGAGGCTAAATCACGAGTTGAAGCGGCAGTCATGTACTTAGAAATACAGCACTAAATAATGATTTCATATAGTTACTTCATCTTTATCAGCAGATAGAAACGAGTAGCGAAGGAATAGCAGCAAATAAGTTTGCATATGTAAAGTTGATAAGATAATTTCTCTGCTCAATTTGGAGTTTAAATGTGCTTATGCCGGAACATTCATTGCAACAATTTAGTCAAGTCGTCGCCATTGGTGGTGGCCATGGTTTAGGTCGATTACTGTCTTCTTTATCCTATTTAGGACCAAAATTAACGGGCATTGTCACCACTACAGACAATGGTGGGTCGACCGGTAGGATCAGGCAAAGTGAAGACTGCATTGCATGGGGTGATTTACGAAATTGTATTAACCAATTAGTTCCTGAGCCCAGTATTGGTAGCATGTTATTTGAATATCGTTTTCCTGGTAAGGGTGAGTTTTCTGGCCATAACTTGGGTAATCTCATGCTATTGGCTTTAGATCAATTATCCATAAGGCCCGTTGATGCTATCAAGCTTATCTCTAATATGCTCAAGGTAAGCAGCCAAATTTTACCCATGGCGGAACAGCCCGCAGATCTAATGGCCATGTGTAGCCAAGGGAAAAACTACCATGGTGAAGTGTTAGTTGATCAAATGCAAAGCTTCCCAAGCCAGCTAGCGATTAGTCCTAATGTTTGTGCAACACCGGAAGCCATTGCCGCCATTGAGCAGGCTGAACTGATTTTACTGGGGCCGGGATCATTCTTAACCAGTATCATGCCGCCTTTATTACTGCCTGATTTGCAAACAGCATTGAGAAAAAGCCAAGCAAAAGTGATTTTTATCGCGAATTTGGTACCGGAATTAAGCCCCGCAGATCAATTAAGCTTAAATCAACAACTTAATTGGTGTGAAGCGCAAATGGATATGCAATTTATCGATTATGTCATTTTGCCTTATGGCAGCGAGCCATTAACCGATTATCAAATGTTTTATGCTGATTTAGCCGAAACCGAGATTGTTCATCGGCACGATCGCGATAAGCTCAGCAAAGCCATTGAAAACGTGGTCAGCCTATTTAGTTGCAATTCACTAAACTCGGGTAAGCCACTTTAAAGCTTAGTGGCTCTTGTAACATTAATACTCGAATGAAATTGACCAAAGCAAGTAACCAAAAGCGCACCAAGGAAGGTCGCGATCGGAATTGAACGTCAAACTGCCAAACTTGATGTACCGCCATCATCACCAGCATTAAGCTAGTTAACGTAAAGCCGATAAATATCTGCATATCCATCACTCACCCACCTGAAACAATAAACTAACATTTTATTAACATTGCAATTTAATGTTACGCTGGCAAGAAAGGAAATATTGCTTTGCTAGCAATATCACATTAGCGGATGCTGTTTTACCTTATTTGAACCACGCTGCCTGAGCTATCCCATCACGATAGGCCAAAGAGCCTTAGACCGGATTATTGATCTCAACATACTCAACATCGAGGCCATAGTTTTCTGCTAGCCACTCGCCCACCGCTTGCACACCATAACGTTCGGTGGCATGGTGGCCTGCACTATAATAATGAATATTCATTTCCCGTGCGGTATAAACGGTACGCTCCGATACCTCGCCACTAATAAACGCATCAATACCTTGGCTGGCAGCAAGATCAATATAGTTTTGTCCGCCACCCGTACAAATGGCGACGGAGCGGATCTCTGGTTTGTTACCATCAATCCACAGCGGCTCACGCTCTAATGCCACATTCAAACGCTGACTCAGCTCTTGCGGAGTAATAGGCTCAGCGAACTTGCCGACTTGTGCAACACTGAGCGGATCCCAAGGCTCTAAACCACGACGTAATTTAATCCCTAAGCGCTGTGCTAACTGAGCGTTATTACCTAATTCAGGATGAACATCGAGGGGAAGATGATAAGCAAAAAGATTAATGTCATGTTTAAGTAGAGCAGCGATGCGCTCGCGTTTCATGCCCTTTAACACTTCTGGCTCACCTTTCCAAAAATAGCCATGGTGAACCAAAATAGCATCCGCTTGCTTGGCAATGGCAATATCAATCAGCTCTTGGCAAGCGGTAACACCTGTAACGACTTTTTGGATCTGAGATTTGCCTTCAATTTGCAAACCATTTGGACAATAGTCTTTAATTTTGTGCGGTGCGAGTAACTGGTTGAGCGCCCCTTCCATTTTAGTTGAACTAATAGCCACGCGGTCTCTCCTCAATACATCATCAAATAACAAGCCGTCTATTTTATACGTAAAGGGAGCAAAGCGCAGTCATTGGTCAAACAAAAGCTTAAATAAACGGTCGCCCAACTTGCTCTGATTCTGCAATCCAAACAGGTTTATCACTGGTTTTCAGCCACATCTTAAATAGCACACTACTGTATTTGCCTGGTTGTTTAATAAAAGGCAATGCCGGTAGCAAAGCAATAAAACCTATCACCACTGCAACGCGGCGAGCAAACAGCTTAGCAACACCATAAGTTTGATACATAAACGAGCACCTTAGTGATTTAAAAAGACTCTTACATTGTATAAAAACCAAACTCATCCGACCAGTTGTTTTAATAAAAAAATGATCGTAAACAAAAAGTCAATAATGAGTAAGTATTAAATATAAATCACAAAGATTAATGATATTGGATGAACAAAGTGCAAGAATGCTTATACTATTTATAAGTAAGAAGTAAATGTGAAAGTAGAGACGGGTCTGATATGAAACGAAATGGCTTCACCCTCATTGAAGTGCTTATTGTGGTTGCCATTATCGGTATTTTGGCAGCAATTGCGCTGCCTTCGTATCATAAGCACGTATTGCAATCAAACCGCGTCGATGCACAAATGGCACTGACAGAAATGGCGCAAATTTTTGAGCGTAATTATGCACGTCAAGGTGTTTACCCTGTAGCCGTACCTAGCATTAACAAACCAGACAGTTACACCTTTAGCCTAACAGCATCTGCGGCCAATAACACTTTCACCCTAAAAGCTGCCCCGGACACCAACCAGTCGGCTGATGAATGTGGCACTTTAACCATCAATCAAGCTGGGGTGTTAAGCGCTGCCAAAGCCACTTGTTGGCGCTAAATTTAGCAAGGACGGTATGATGAAACAACAGGCAACGTTGGGGTTCAATCTAATCGAATTAATGGTCACTATTGCCATTGTGATGATCCTTGCATTAGTGGCAGTGCCTAGCTATCAGAGTGTTATCTCAACCGAGCGTTTTACCAGCGCGACCAATAATTTATATAACGCTTATCGGTTCAGCCGTAGTGAAGCGATAAAAACTGCCACACCGATCCAACTAAAACCAATTAATAACGATTGGGCTAACGGCTGGCAGGTACTCGACCTAAACAATAAGGTGCTACATGAAACAGGTGCTCCTCATTCAAGTATCAAGATCACAGGCAATGCAGTGAAAGTACTCGGTACCGGAGCACTGAATAGTGCAACGAGCTTTAGCATTAAAGATAAGACGTCAACACGTTACATATGCGTTCTTTCCAGTGGCCAAAGCCAACTGCAAGCAGGAGCGTGCAGCTAATGAAATTAATCGCTCAGCAACAAGGGTTTAGTTTATTTGAAGTGTTGATCGCGACGGTGGTCGCGGTGATTGCTCTGTTGGGCCTAGCTTTACTCGAAATAAAAATGCTGCAATCAGCACAGTCCAGTTTTCAATACACAGTATCGACTATCCGAGCGAATAACTTAGTCGATAGCATTTGGCTAGATTTATGTAATGCACAAACGGATCCTGCTCGGTACACCGCATTAGTTAGCAATTGGCAACAAAGTTTACCAAGTGGATACAGTGTTACAACCGACAAACCCGGCGTGAGTTTTGCGTTGAGTACAACAATAGAGCTCAATTGGCAAGACAGTAAAATAGCCGAGGCTGATAACAATAAGCTCACCCTACTTGCCAACTTCCCTGACGTTTGTAATTGAGGTCATACGATGAAGAAAATGACATCAACATCAGGATTCACACTCATAGAGCTACTCATTGCGATGTTGCTCGGCTTGGTGCTGGTATTGGCCTGCAGTAGCGTCTACGGCTCATTAAAAAACACGTTAAATACCACAAAAAGCTTGTCCGAAGCGCAAGAGTCACTGCGCGGCGCATTTAACTTAATATCGCGTAGCGTGCGCCAAGGCGACAGCATAGGCATTAGCACCTTAAATAGCCAAGGTGAGTTATTGGTTACTTATCAAGACATTAATATCGGCGACCAAGTGTTAAGTTGTTTAGGAAATACACGAAGTAATGGCACCAGCGATCGCTTTTATAGCGATGGTAAAGGCCTTTACTGTGATGATGGCATTGGCAATCAATTAATTGCCTTAAATGTCGAAAAATTTCAACTGCAAGCTGTCGGAACTGAAGGAGTTAACGTTTCGATAAAAGTAACAGGAATGCCCTCGAACATGGGCACAAACGGACTGACCTTTACTGTAGCACTGCGGCAAAAAATACTGGCGCGGATCACCGCCCCGTAAGAAACGCTGGAGTAAACTATGAACTATACGTCTAAAGCTGAACAAGGCTATGTGCTTGTTACCGTTTTGATCGTCACCATTGTCGCAACCCTTGTGGCCTTTGGTGGCATGTCAGAAAACCGCCTACAAGAACAAATCGGTGGTAACCAACAAAAAGAAATCAATGCCCGCATGATGGCGGAAAAAGGCATTTTTGCCACTTTTTCTTACATTGAGCAGCAAAATAAGTTGAATGTTGATTTAGATACCATTGCGACAGGAATAAAAACCCTAAAAGATGTTAGCGCTGGCGTTGAGGGAAGTTATGAACTGCTCCCTGCTGACGTCAAGGTAAACGGTGCCATGCTGAGCTTTATCAGCAAAGGGACTTATCGCGGTGCAACGGCATATTTAAATGCGCAAATCAATGTTTCTTCAATGCAAAATATTTTCGAAAATGGCGTAGTTGGCTGCGATGGCATTGCACTCTCTGGTAGCGGCAAAATTGATAGTTATCACTCCGGTAAAGGCCAATATGGCGGCGCTAATGTCGGCAAGAATGCCAGCGTTATGACCATTAACAGCAACGCAGATATCTCTCTTAGTGGTAATGCTCCCATCCATGGAGATATCAATGTTAATGGTGACTTTAGTAGCACTGGCTCTTCAGAGTTAATTGGTAATGTTAACGCTGCGGGCGACATTAAAGTATCTGGCGGCGGTAATAATCGTTTAACGGGCGATTTCAACGCTGGCGGTAACTTAGATGTCGCGGGACTAACCATTGGTGGTAATGGTGCAATCGCTGGTGATATTAAGTACCATTCAAATACTGATATCCAGGGCAGTCTAACCTATAACGGCAGTGATTTAACTGGCGGCGATCTCTCGTCAATCGCGCAATCAGTTATCAAAGCCGATCCTAACCTATCTCCTTTTATTGCCCCAGCTTGTGATCCTCTTGATATTACTAGCAAAATGACAGGATTTTCAAACTATACTAGTAATGGCGTGATGGATACCTCTGCTTGGCAAACAGCTGGTCGCCCCTATCAATTTACCCAAAGCACTGCCGAAATGTTTCAAAAACAGGGTAACAGTGGCGAGGTGATAGAAAAGGCGGCGCAAAACTTAGATGTCGAAGGCAACGGAAAACCTGTTCCAGTGCATGTATTTGACAGCCTATCCCTAAAAAATGGCCAGATTAATGTAACAGGTGATGTGGTTCTGGTGATAAAAGGCGATTTTAGTACCAGTGGCGGCGGCCCTAGAATTGATATTGCCGCGGGCAGCTCACTCACCCTTTATATTGAGGGGAAAGTTGATATCGGATCAACAGGGCAAGTTGTTGCCCAAGGCAGTATTACTGACTCTGGCAAGCCGCCTTTCTCGATTTTTTCATCTTACGAAAGCAGCCGCGCCAATGATTATGGTGTATCGCTTGCCGGGGCAACGGACATGTACGCCTCTGTTTATGCGCCATTGGCCAACATCAAAGCGACTGGCTCTGGCGATCTTTTGGGCGCTCTGCGGGGTAAAGAAGTTAAAATCAGTGGTGCTGGCGGCATGCATTATGATGAAGCTTTAGCCGATGTTGGCATAGCAACCAAAGACAAAAATGCAGCTTTTGCCTCTATGCGTTATTACTACCCAACTTATGAATGATATTTTATTTTGTTGTGGCGCTAGGTTTTATTAGCGTCACAACACTGTCCTATCTGCGTTATTTACCCCTAGACTCCCTTTTGCTCATTGGATTAGTTTGTAAAGGGTTGGCGCGTCTAATACTGCTAACCGGCTTTGATAATCCAGTCCTTGGCTAACTATATATTCGGTCAACAGCTGCTTACTAATGTGCAATAATTCTTCGCCATCCCACGCCTTTTCTAGGTAGTGATCAATATGTGCCTGATTAACGGCTTTAATGGTATCAGCATGAGTTGCAAGGCCTGTTAGTAAGATTTTCTTCACCTCTCTAAAGCGCGGATCATCCGCTATCTCCGTTAACAGCTGCACCCCGGTTTTAAGGGGCATCACATGATCAGATATCACCAACGCAACATGTTCCCCATCTGCGTCAAGCTCATCCATCAGCTCTTCACATTCAGCTGCCGACTCACACTCTTCAATATTAAAATGGTCTGCCAGTGGCGCTAAGTCTCGTACCACAGCAGAAAGCACTTCGCGTTGGTCATCAACACAAATAATGTTAATTGTTTCCATTATTCACCTCTATTGGTAAGAAAACCCTAAAGCAGGTCAGTCCAGGCTGACTGACTACTTCCAGCTCTCCTTGATAACTACTAATAATTCGTTGTGAAATCGACAACCCCAAGCCAAGACCAAATGAGAGTCCACCTTTTTTGGTGGTCATGTCTGGCTGGAAGATAGACTTCATCAAGTTAGGCGCAATTCCGGGGCCATTATCTTCTATTGATACTTGTATGAAGTGACCAGATAACAGCGTTTTAATACGGATCATTGGCGCGGAGTTAGGCTGACTCAAAAGCGCTTCATACGCATTTTTAATCAAGCTAACCCACACTTGCACCCACTCGGCATGGCTGGCGCACAATAAAGGTAACTGGCCGGCTTGAATACGAATATCAACTGAGCGGCAATGGCTGCTCATTAGGTCTAAGGCACAGTTTATGGTGTCATTAATGTCTACGCCGTATTTACGCTCCGTGTCTCCAGCCCCAAGTAAACGAACCGACTTAATGATCCCCGTGGCATGATTAACGGCCTGCTTTAACTCCTTAAAATCACGACCAAGTTGCCAATAATCAGCAAACTCATCTAAGCGCTTTAAAAAGCTTTTGCCAAGTGCAACTACCTCATCAGGGTGGGTAAAAATACGAGCTAGGGCTTTACCTTGATCGCGCTCAACACCTAAGGTTTGTTCAAAAACTTTACCGCGCGCGCGCACTAGCTTGCTATCAAGTCCCTGCTTACTATCAAGGCCGGCACGAAAATAATGGTGCTGAGTGGGAAAATGTTGCTCAAAGTGCCGATCCATAAAGCGCTCAAAATAAGCACTTTTTCCTGAAATGGCTCCCAATGCATTATTAAGTTCATGGGACAACCCTGACGCCAACTGACCGATGGTCGACATTTTTTCTGCTTGCATGGCGCGTTGCTGCGCCAAATTGTGCTCAACTTGTGCATGTATTGCTAGAATTTGCCGCTGAGAAAGCTCATTTACAATTACTGGCATAAATTGCTGCGCTAAGGGGCCAAACTCAGCTTCTTGCTTAACCTCAACGTGAGTATCAATATAGGCAAGTTCACTATCTTTACTCGCCACGACACGAAACCGAGCACAATAAGAGCCCGAGAAATAACTATGCACACCAGTAAAGGACGGTGGATTGGATTGATTTAATTCAAAAAACTCGCCATCGGGCTCGACTTGATAATAAGCCGTTAATTGTCCAGACAGTAATAGAAACAGTTTTTCATTCGCCTGCCCTTGCTCGAGTAACATCTCGCCTTTGTTTAGCCGAATTTGACGCTCAGGCTGATTAAAATAACAGCGTTGTAACCGCGATATGGTTGCGGCAATCTCGGGTGAAGGGTCGCTGTGCATGTTAAATAAACCCAATAACCGTTAATAAATACACCATTGCAAAGGTCATCAATAGCCCTATAACACCAATACTGGCCCCCACTTTTGCCATTTGCTTAGTATTGATATGACCTGAAGCGTGAGCCAATGCATTAGGCGGTGTGCTAATCGGTAAAGACATTCCCAGAGAAGCAGCAAAGGTTACGCATAAAATAAGCGCAACTTGACCGCCGTAGGGTAGCAACGAATGCATTGAGAGTCCCAAAGCGGCAACAATCGGCATTAGTAAGTTAGCCGTAGCGGTATGTGACATAAAGTTAGCCATTAACAAACACAGCACCGACGCCCCGCCAATGATCACCAAGGGCGAGAAATCACCAAATGGAATGGCCGCCACCGCATTGGCGGCTAAACCGGTTTTTTCCAGCCCTAAACCAAGGGCGATACCACCAGAAACTAACCAAAGCACATCCCAAGAAATCTTTTTTAAATCCTCCTTGGTGATGATTTTTGTCACTGAAAACACCGCCACAGGGATCAACGCCACCACATAAGCATTCATGCCATGAATACCGCCCATTAACCAAAGTAAAATGGTTAAAGTAAAAGTACAATAAACAACAATGGCTTGCGGTGTTTTTAAAAAGCGTCCCTTAATAGTCAGCTCTATTTTATCGGTATCAGCGGGAAATAACCGACTTAGCATAAACCAAGACACAGCCAATAAAATAATCACAAAAGGCACACCAAACGCCATCCACTCACCAAAGGTAATCAGCTTATCGCCCACTAGATATTTCAAAGCTATCGCATTTGGCGGGGTGCCAATGGGAGTACCGATGCCCCCAACATTAGCTGCCACAGGAATGGCCAAGGCAAAGCCCACCTTACCTAAGTCATCTTTGGCAAAAACGGCCAATACTGGTGTTAATATGGCTAACATCATCGCAGTGGTCGCGGTATTACTCATAAACATCGAAAAGACGGCGGTAATCATCATGAGGCCTAACATCACGTATTTAGGTTGTTGGCCAAAGGGTTTCAGTAATACCCGCGCCAAGTTCACATCAAGCCGGTATTTAGTCGCCGCCATCGCCAGAAAAAAACCACCTAGAAACAGCATAATGATTGGCGATGCGAAAGTGGCCATGATGTCTTTGTAGCTGAGCAGTATCCCTAAATCGGGTGATGCTTGCTGAGTAAACCACAGCCCTTTATCTGACACGAACAGCAGTTCAAGGACAATAATCAGCACTGATGTCGCGTAAATAGGAATAGGCTCCAATACCCAACACAAAGCAGCCAGCACAAATATCGCGATAATCCGCTGCTCAGCCAAGGTGATGTTCTCAATCGGAAACCAACTAAGCGGCAGAGATAAAATTATCCCGGGAATAAGAATAGGAAATAAATACTTAAAATATTGTTTCATCGTTCCTTGATCCTGCCAAACCAACCAATGGGCTGATTTAAAAGTAAGAGATAATTACTTTGGCATTTAAAAGGAAAAATACTGTGAAATAGCGCAGACAACCCAAAATATACAGTGGATTTAGATCAATGAATGCTCGAATAACGGTGTTATACCCTATCACCGCGTTTTCACTACATTGTTAAGCTAATTTAAAAAGGTGCCGACATTCCTGCATTAGCGACCCTAGTATTGAAAACACAAAGGGGCGCTGAAACAGGCATCTTCAAGTTGATTGGGTATGACCAGTTACGCCTTGTCAGTAACAGCTCGGCTATTCGATTTAAATAACGCCCAACAAAACACGACCACACTTAATGCGCACCATAATCCACCCCAAAGCCAAGTAAAACCAAAAAACTCTTCGGCTAACATGGCCGCATCTGAACGTTGATGTGCATTGGCAATAGTGTCTTGGTAGACGTCAAATGGCACATAGCAAAGACTGGCTAAACCAATCAATTGCAACAGTGTTTGCTGCCAAAACAAGCTAAGGTAATAACGAGTAAGGCCAAGTACTAATGCTCCACCTAGGCTAAATAACAAGGTAAACATTGAACCAAAGAAAAACACACCAATTAACACAAAACATGCCACGAGTAACCAAAGCAAATTATTAACATGGCTAAAGCGGTATAAGAGTGCTCCACATAGAATCGATCCCAAATAGCCTGCCGATAAAATAAGAAATCGGCTTCCCCCTGCAGAAATAACATGACCCGATTGATCCGCTGAAACAACAAAACTAATGACACGACCGCCAGTAAGCCAGGTCATCAAGGCATGACTAAATTCGTGAAAATAGACAACCAAAATTTTCAGCGGCAACACCCAAATAGTATTCCAGGTTAAATACAAAACAATCACTAAGGTGAGTGTTAAAAGTGTTCGATAGTGATTCATACTAAACCCCGAGATAATTTTATAATTTTGTGATTGTAAGTCTCGTTGTGTAGATTGAAAACTAGGCCTTCTTTCTGAGAGACTATAAGATGTCCAAGGATTTAAGGACGTGATTTACCGAATTATATCGGCACCTCGGAGAATATAAATACCTCATGGTTGAAAAAAGAAAGTTAACTGGATTACGCTCTAAGCTTATGTTGGCATTTTTAATGCTGAGTATTGTGCCGTTTTCTACAATCTCAATATTGTTCTTATATTCCTATTCAAAAGACCTTACTTTACAAACTACCAGCCATTTAGTGTCAGTTCGGGAAATTAAAAAAAGCCAAGTTAGAGACTATTTCAGAGAACTCAAACAACAAGCCAGTCTATTTTCTCAATCCGATTTTGCGAAAGCCTCCATCGGTCGATTTTATGGTTTTAGCGCCGCCTTTGAACGTTTAGGGCCAACCATTGAAAGCGCTCGTGTAACAGCGCAACAACTATACGAGCCAGGGGGTTGGGACAAGTATAAAGCGCCAGAGCAAGACAGTGAACAACAAGAGAAGTTTAAATCCATTGAACAAGGCGATGGCTTGTACAAAAGGGTTCACCTGCGTTATCACAAAGAATATGCCAAATTAGTGCGAGAGTCTGATTTCTCCGATATTTTACTCGTTGACGAAACAGGTAACGTGGTTTATTCCGTCACAAAACAAGCCAACTGGGGTACAAACCTCATTAACGGTCAATATAAAACGACTTCATTAGCGGACTCATTTCAGAAATTAAAAATACAGATGGATCAGGTTAAAAACCCTTCCGAACTTTACCATTTCTCTGATTTTGCCCTAAATCCACTGACTAACGAGGTTGTGGCTTACCTTAGTTTACCGATCATGCAACATTCTTATGTACGCGGCGTAATTATTTTTGAAATATCAAATAAAGGCCTCAATGCCTTAATGAGTGATCGCGAAGGGTTGGGTAAAACAGGCGAAACCTTTATAGTGGGCTCTGATAACAAACTCCGCTCTGACCTGTCTTTAACACCTGAATATTCAGTGTTCAATAGCTTTACCAATAGCCAATATACAATGTCGTCCCCCCCCGTATCCGATGCGCTTAATGGAAAAAGCGGTGCCGGTCGATTTGGCAGTTATCGTCAAGAAGAAGTATTGGCAGCCTACACTAGATTAAACGTCTTCGATCAGCCTTGGGCGCTGATCTCCGAAATATCCGTCGATGAAGCTTTTGCCCTCACTCGCCAACTAGAGAAATTAGTATTGTCATTTGCGTTTTTCTCGGTATTGCTGTTTATCATGTTTTCTCGTTGGCTATCTAACACCATTACTGCGCCTTTGTTGAATCTAACTTGGTCAGCAGAATTAGTGGCAGCTGGCGACTTAGAAAAACCCATCCGCGGTGCTAACCCAGAAGGCGATGAGATTTGCCGATTAGCCCATAGTTTTGCTCATATGCAGTATTCCGTACGAGAAAAACTGCAGCTAATTAACCTGCAAAAACAAGAGCTGGAAAGCCAAGTTGAATTAATTCAAAAGCAAAATGAAGAGCTGCAACAAGCCGACAAATTAAAAGATGAGTTTCTTGCTAACACCTCCCATGAACTAAGAACGCCAATTCACGGCATAGTCGGTATGGCTGAATCCATGATAGCCGGTAGCGCGGGAGAACTCAGCGAGTCACAAAGACAGCAGCTATCACTCATCATTCGCAGCAGTGAAGGCTTAGCACGCTTAGTTAATGACTTACTTGATTACCACAAAATGCGTTACGGCCAGCTGCCAATTAAAATGCAAGCCATTGATTTGAAATCCGTAATAAACCTAGTATTTGAATTGTGCCACCACTTAACGGGCAATAAACCGCTGCGTTTGATCAATCAATGCCCAGACGACCTCCCAGTGGTGTATGCGGATGAGTTACGCCTAGAACAAGTGCTTTATAATCTGATCGGTAATGCAATTAAGTACACCCCTGAAGGCAAGGTAGTGCTGGGGGTTGAAACTTATGAACATGAACTGCGCATTACCATCACCGATACTGGCATCGGCATGAATGAAGCTCAGTTAAAACATATTTTTGAGCCATTGGTGCAAATTCGTAACAGCCGTAATCATGCTAAAGCGGGCTATGGTTTAGGTTTATCTGTCAGTAAACAGCTAGTCAGTTTGATGCAAGGCGAGCTCACCGTCACCAGTAAACCTGATTTAGGTTCGGTGTTCAGTTTTACGCTGCCGATACATGAAAACCAAGACATCTCGCCATTAGTGGTAAGCGATAACCCACAGCATCATTTACTACTCGATGAGCCAGTTGATTTAAAGATTAATAATTTCGTTGAAAAGCCAGTTGTACCTCAGGAAGTTTCTGATCAAGCGAACACTATTTTAGTAGTCGATGATGAAGTCATTAACTTACAAATCATGCAAAACCTGTTGAGCTTACAGGGTTATCAAGTGTACTGCTGTCAAGATGGCCAAGAAGCCCTTGCTGTACTTGACGTTGAACAGCCTGATTTGTTGCTAATAGACGTGATGATGCCAACCATGACTGGCTTTGAACTTTGTCAAAAGGTACGAGAAAAATTCGATCGCTTAACCCTGCCTGTGATCTTTTTAACTGCCCTCAATCAACCCAAAGACCTGTTAGAAGGCTTTGAGGCGGGAGCGAACGATTATTTAGTAAAACCATTTTGTAAAGATGAATTATATGCGCGTATTAATGCACATATACAAGCAAAGTTAGCTAACGATCATCGCATTGAGAACACGCTGCTGAAACAAGAAATTTCACAACATATTGAGACTCAACAAGGGCTGCAAAATACGCAAACTAAGCTGCTCACTATGCTAGAGCAAGCTGATGAAGCCTTACTGGGAATAAGCAGCGAAGGGATCATTGATTTTGTTAGTACTGGGGCTGAAAGCTTATTCGATCTTGAACGTGAACTGCTGCTCAATACCCATATAGACAGAGTCCTGATGGCCCCTTTTAAGGCACAATTAGAAGCCAATCATGATCCTGAAACGGAAACCCAAGAGTTTGAGTTAGCATGTAAAAGAGCTAAAGGGCCGTTTGCCGAGAAGGTGACAATTTCGCCTGCAACCTTTGGTCAAAAACGGGGCTGGAGCCTCATCTTTCATTGTATGCCAGAGAACAGCCAAAGCTTAACCGGGCGTCATAGCAATGAAAAAGTACAAGCGCTTACCAGCGCCATTACTTCGTTATCCAAGTACGTATTGACGACAGACCAGCAATTAATCAACGAACTACGCGCGTTAGGGCCTGACTTTTCTTTACTCGCCGATAAACTCAGTGTCGATCATGATGGAGATGGGTTGCGTAACCAGATCGTTGAAACCATGAAAACCGCTCTTGAGCTTTGGCAAGGTTCAACAGGTGAGGGAAAAATAGAACTCGCCGAAAAAAGTAAACTATGGCGTGTTTATTTAGACCGTAGCTCACTGCAAACACGCACCTTAGATAAGTACTTACAAATTGATACATTGCCCAAATCACCGCGCTGGCGTACTGTGTTGAGCACTGCTGAGTACGTATTATCACACTGTAAATTAAGTGATCCAGATCGTGAAAAACTAGAGCAAGCTAAAGTGGCGCTGCGTACTCAAGTCAATAAATCGGAGAGCTAAAAACCTTCCCTCCTGATCTCACCCGTCCCTAGGTGAGATCAGGATCACAACTTCGTTATCTATCAGCCCATCAGCCTCTTCATCGATTCAGCATTTCTATGTGACCGTTCTCACAAACACTTCATTATCGGGCAAAAAAACGACAAATAAGCATTCTTTATTTGCAGCAAGAAAAAACCTATCTAATTGTTTTAAATGGATTTACCTACAAAAAGTACGGGATTAACGTGAGTTGCTTCACGCTTAACGAAATCGACGACGAAAACATTTGCGTGTTGCCGCCGAAATTGGTGTTATATAGCCCGTTGGTGACAAACATTAATCGAGTCATTTGTTAATAAAACAATGGAACTCAAAAAACCAGCGGTTGGACAAGTGGAAGTCCAAAAGGACTACGACTTGTTCGCTTCTCATATACAAGGAATGGAAAAGGAATTGTTATGCTTGCTAAGTTAACTAAGATTTCTACCGCAGTAGCAATGGGTGCTACTATGATCGCAGGAGCTATCTCTGCTCCAGCAATGGCTGCTGATAAAGCAACTCTTACACTAGTTTCTGAATTGAAGCCAGCTTGGGTTCGTAACTTCAACCCTCTTACAGTTACTTCACGTCTTGCTACAACTAACCAATTCATTTACGAGCCACTACTAATCGTAAACGAAATCAAAGGTGGTGCAGTTGAGTACCGTCTAGCAAACAAACACTACTTCTCTGACGACCTAAAAACAGTTTTCTTTGAACTGAAAAAAGACGTTAAATGGTCTGACGGTCAAGCATTCAACGCAGACGACGTAGTTTACTCTCTAGGTCTAGCAGCAGCTGGCGGCGCATTTGACGTTGCAGGTATTAGCTCTAAAATTTCTGGCGTTAAAAAAGTTGACGATTTCAAAGTTGCAGTAACTCTTTCTGAAGTGAACACAGGTGTTGTATCTGAAATCGTTCGCGCTCCAATCGTTGCTGAGCACATCTTCTCTAAGCAAGCTGACCTAGCTACGTTTGCTAACGAAAACCCAGTAGGTACTGGTCCTTTCACAGAAGTTGATACTTTCACTCCACAGCTTTACGTTCAATGTCGTAACCCTAACTACTACGAGAACGATAAACTAGCTGTTGACTGTATCAAAATGCCACAGCTTGCTAACAACGACCAGCTACTTGCTGCAGCAATCAAAGGCGACCTAGACTGGACTTCAGCGTTCATTCCAGATATCGACCGTGTACTTGTTAGCCAAAACAAACACTACCACTACTGGTTCCCTGCTGCGGGTTCTGCATCTTTCATGCTTAACTTCAAAACGCCAAACAAAGACAATGCTAAAGCGTTCAACGACGTAAACTTCCGTCGTGCATTCTCTATGGCTCTTGACCGTCAAGCAATCGTAGACATCGCTGGTTACGGCTACTGGTCTGTGAACGAGTACCCAGATGCACTAGGTGACCAATTCAAAGCTTGGGCTAACCCAGATGTAATGGCTAAGTACGGTAAGTACAGCAAATTCAACATCGAAGGTGCTAAAGCGCTTCTTAAAGAAGCTGGTTACAAAGACGTTGATGGCGACGGTTTCGTAGAAAACAAAGACGGTTCTAAGATTGAATTTAAAATCCTAGTACCAAACGGTTGGTCTGACTTTGTAAACACAGTACAAATCGGTGTTGAAGGTCTTCAAGAAGTAGGTATCAACGCTAGCGTTTCTACTCCTGAATTTGCAATCCTAAACGAAAAAGTTATGTCTGCTGACTTCGATGCTCAGTTCTCTAACTACTTCGCAGGTCCAGATCCATACATGTACTACAACACTGCTTTCCATTCAGAGCAAATGGACAAAGCACGTTTCGGTGGTCACCACAATGTTGATAAAGAGCTAGATAAACTTATCGATGGCTTCAACAAAACTGGCAACCAAGACGAGAAGCTAAAAATTGTTTACCAAATCCAAGAGAAAATTGGATCTAACCAAACAACTATGGCTGCTATGAGCACGAACTACAACTACCAGTACAACACTAAGCGTTTCACTGGTTGGTTCAACGAAAGCAACCCACAAGCGCGTCCAGTAGTATGGCCTGATACACCAGAGCGTCTACTTCACGTACTAAATCTTAAGCCAGTTAAATAATTAACTGACTAAGACATCAAGCCTCTCCCCCGGGAGGGGCTTTACTTTAACGTAAACCTTCTAATTCGACCTTTTTTACACTCGCGTATCCCCTTTTGGATACATACCTGGAAACAGCTAGAGTGGCCCGAATGGAAGCAAATAAATAGGTGTAGAGATATGGGATTTATATTAAGACGTCTCGTCTTTTACTTTGGTGCCTTTTTGGTAGCCGTTGTAATTAACTTCTTCTTGCCGCGCATGATGCCCGGTGATCCAGTCGATGCAATGCTTGCACAAGGTGCGAGATTTACTGCAGAGCAAATCGCAAACTTACGATTAACTTTTGGTGTCGACCAACCCCTTTATCAACAATTTTTTACTTACTTAGGTGATGTATTCACACTTGAGCTAGGTAACTCAACCTTTTTCAGTAACATGCCTGTATCAGAAGTACTGGCTAACGCTTTTGGTTGGACCCTGTTCTTAACAGGTACTGCAACTATTTTAGCGTTTATGTTCGGTGCGACATTAGGTATTGTTGCAGCTTGGTACCGTGGTGGTAAGTTCGACAGTATCGCTTCACCGCTGTCTTTAGTACTACAAGCAACCCCACAGCTGGTTTTTGGTATCGTGGTATTATTCTCTTTAGGTGTAACGTGGGACTTAATTCCTATCAGTTATGCTTACGATCCAGAGCTAACCCCTGATTTCACATCATGGGAATTCATACAAAATGTACTTCTTCACGCTGTCGGCCCTATCTTCTGTATCTTCATTGTACAGTTAGGTGGTTTCTTAGTGCCAATGCGTAACAACATGATTAACTTACTTAACGAAGACTACATCACCATGGGTAAGGCGAAAGGCCTATCAAATATCCGCGTGATGTTAAACTACGGTGCGCGTAACGCGATCTTACCAAGTGTAACCGCATTATCTATGGCATTAGGTTTTGTTGTAGGTGGTGCACTGGTTGTTGAGGTTATCTTCAACTATCAAGGTTTAGGTTCAGTGCTTTACAACGCCATTATCAACCGTGACTATCAGCTCATCCAAGGCCAGTTACTTATCATGACAGTGTTCATGCTAGCGTTTAACTTTTTAGCCGATGTGTTGTATGTATTCTTGGATCCTCGTCTTCGTAAGGGTGGTAAATAATTATGGGTTTTATCAATCTTTTAACTCGTAACAAAAAGGCACTATTTGGTCTTTGTATTGTCGGGTTCTTCGTGTTTATTTCGATTTTTGCTCCGTTCATCACGCAGTACGATGCTAAAAAACGTGTAACTAAATCACACGTACCACCAAGTGAAGAGCATGTATTAGGCTCTACTCGTATGGGTCGTGACGTATTTGCGCAAACCTTATACGGTGGCCGCGTGTCACTGGCGGTTGGTTTTGGCGCAGGTATCATAGTAGTTGCAATGGCCGTTGCCATTGGTATTACAGCGGGTTACTTCGGTGGCCTAATCGATGAAGTACTAAGCTCACTAATGAACATTATGCTCGTTATCCCGCAGCTACCGCTGTTAATGGTATTGGCGGCTTTTATCGGGGAGGTAAGCCCAATGGTTATTGCCCTTATAATCGGTCTCACGTCCTGGGCGTGGGGGGCGCGCGTTGTTCGCTCTCAAACCTTAGCGGTACGTGAAAAAGAGTTTGTTGTAGCCGCTCAAGTACTAGGTGAGCCTTCATGGCGCATCATCTTGATTGAAATTCTACCTAACTTAGTTTCAATCATCGGTGCAAGTTTCATCGGCTCGGTAATCTACGCTATCATGACCCAAGCAACCCTTGAGTTCCTAGGCCTAGGTGATCCAACGTCTGTAACTTGGGGTACGCAATTATTTAACATGCAAAAAACTTCAGCTATCCACATTGGTGCGTACTGGGAAGTATTCTCTCCAATTGTTGTAATCGCTTGTGTGGGCGCAGGTCTTGCCCTATTAAACTTCGCGGTTGATGAAATTGCTAACCCACAACTACGTTCACACGTTGGCCTTAAACGTTGGAAGCAAATCACAGCACAAAAAGAAGCAGAAGCAGCAGCACAAGAAACAACAGCACAACAAGGAGCAGCATCATGAGCGTAAACCAAGCTAACGCATCTGTTCATGATAAAACAGACATTCAACTTTCTGTCCGTAACCTATGTGTTGATTACATTACCAGCAATGGCGATGTACGTGCAGTAAGTAACGTTTCATTTGATATCGGTCGCGGTGAAGTATTTGGCCTAGCGGGTGAGTCTGGTTGTGGTAAATCGACGGTTGCCTTCTCGGTATGTCGTTTACATAAGCCACCAGCGTTTATCTCAGGCGGTGAAATCGTTTTTAACGGTCGTGACATTCTTAAGTTTGACGACGAGCAATTACGTGAATACCGCTGGAAAGAATCAGCTATGGTGTTCCAAAGTGCAATGAACAGCTTAAACCCTGTTTTAACACTTGAAGAGCAATTTTGTGACGTATTACTTGCGCATACCAACATGACACGTCAAGAGTGTATTAAGCGCGCAGGCCAATTGCTTGAAGTGGTTGATATTCACCCTAGCCGTTTATCCGATTACCCTCACCAGTTCTCTGGTGGTATGCGTCAACGTCTTGTTATTGCTATTGCATTAGCATTGAACGCAAAACTCATCATCATGGATGAGCCAACAACGGCACTTGACGTAGTGGTTCAACGTGAAATTTTACAAAAAATCTATCAATTAAAAGAAGAGTTTGGCTTCTCAATCCTCTTCATTACGCACGATATCAGCTTAATGGTCGAGTTTTGTGACCGTATCGGTATCATGTACGCAGGTGAGCTTGCAGAAGTAGCACCCGCGAAAAACATTTTAACTAAACCTAACCACCCTTATACCGAAGGTTTAGGTAATGCGTTCCCTCCTCTACACGGTGAGAAAAAACGTCTTGTTGGTATTCCAGGTACACCATTGAACCTGTTTGAAGTACCTGTGGGCTGTCGCTTCCAAGCGCGTTGTCCTTACGTTAAAGACATCTGCCGTAAAGAGTACTGTAAGTTAACTGAGGTTGCCCCAGGTGAGTTCTCAGCTTGTCATCTACACAAAGATGGCATCGTTGACATCATCGCATTAGAAAAGCAACCGGTTCAGGGCTAGTAGGATTGAGAGAAGCATTATGAGCAATAATAATCCAATAATTGAAGTTAAAAATCTGGTTAAAGACTTTCCTATCAATGCCAATGCCTTGAAGAAGAGTCACATGCGAGCATTGAACGATGTTTCGTTCAACCTTTATAAAGGCCGCGCATTAGCCATCGTAGGTGAATCAGGCTCAGGTAAATCAACCAGCGCTAAGATCATTGCGAAAATGTACAGCCGCACAGCAGGTATGGTGAAATACCACGGCCGTGACATTGATGAATTTAATCACAAACAATCATTAATGGAATACCGTGAAAGTGTGCAAATGATTTTCCAAGACCCATTTGGCTCTTTGAACCCAACGCACACTATTTTCCATCATTTAGCTCGTCCATTGTTGTTACATAAAAAAGTAACGAGTAAAGCGGATCTACCTGGTCGAATTTACGAACTACTTGAACGTGTGGGTTTAACGCCAGCAAAAGAAACGGCTGAAAAGTTCCCGCATCAGCTTTCTGGTGGTCAACGCCAACGTGTGAACATTGCACGTAACTTAGCGGTTGAGGCAGAAATAATCCTTGCCGATGAACCAACATCAATGCTTGACGTGTCAATTCGTCTAGGTGTTTTAAACCTAATGGAAGACATGAAAAATGATGGCATCTCAATGATGTACATCACGCACGATATCGCCACTGCGCGCTACCTAGCAGAAGATATTGGTGTCATGTATGTTGGTCACTTAGTTGAATGGGGTGAAGTAGACGAAGTACTACAAAAACCAGCGCACCCTTACACTCAGCTGCTTATGTCTGCGGTACCCAACCCAGAAAAGAGTATCCATGACAACCTAGAAGGTGGTCGTAAAGGAGAAATTCCACTATGGACTCCAGAAAGTGTTGGTTGTCCGTTCTCTGGCCGTTGTTTACAGGTAATGGATAAGTGTAACCAAGCGTTACCTGAACCAAAAGAGATCGCGCCGAACCACTTCGTACGTTGTTTCTTACACGAGTAATAAGCAAGAAATATAGATAATAAAGGATCCTGCCATGCAGCTACTGACTAACCACATTGGTTATCAAGTTGGCGCAAATAAAGTGGCAGTCATCAAAGCAAAAGCCGGACTTGTTATGAGCCCGGCTTCTTTGATTTCATGCCAGGATAAAAGCGTATGTTTTACAACTGAAATAGTACCGCACGGATGCGTTGACCAGTGGAGTGACTGGTACTTCTACCAAATAGATTTTTCTGAATTTGATCAGCAAGGGGAATTTGCAATTGTCGTCGAAAATGATGGGGAAACCTTCAGTTCACACCCCTTCTGCATTGCCGAAGAACTACTACTAAATCGTACTTTGTCTGATAACTTATTTTACTTCAAAGGCCAGCGCAGCTCTGGGTCCTTTGATAAAGCCGATCAAAATTTACCTTTTTGGGGAAATGAGCAAAAAACAGCCGACGTGCGTGGCGGCTGGTTTGATGCCAGCGGTGACATGAGTAAATATCTCAGTCACCTATCTTATGCTAATTACCTCAATCCTCAGCAAATTCCCATGGTGGTTTGGAATTTAATCCGTTGCCATCGAGAGCTGGGGAAATCGGATAATATCAGCAAGGTGAACCTCAATAAGCGCATCCTCGATGAAGCTTTGTTTGGTGCTGACTTTTTGATGCGGGTATTGGATAAAGATGGCTACTTTTATATGACGATTTTTGATCAATGGAGCAAAAACGTTAATAACCGTCATATCTGCGCCTATGAAACCCAAAAAGGCACTAAGACGGAACAGTGGCAAGCAGCCTTCCGCCAAGGTGGTGGAATCAGTATCGCAGCTCTGGCTGCAGCTTCTCAGTTAGCACCCGAGGGGGAATTTGCCCCTGCGCAATACCTAGCTGGGGCCGAGCAAGCTTATGCCCATTTATGTGAAAATAATCGCGCTTACTGCGATAATGGCAAAGAAAACATCATTGATGAATATTGTGCCCTACTCGCCGCCATTGAGCTATTCAAAGCAACCAAAGATCAGCGCTACTTATCTGAATCTCGCCGTTGGGCAAAACGCTTGCAAGCGCGGCAGGTCAGCGATGAATTGGTCTCTAATTGGTGGACTGTAGAAGAAAACAGCGACCGCCCTTACTTCCACGCAGCAGAAGCTGGCTTGCCAGTTATCAGTCTTATTGAATACAGCAAAATTGAGAGCGATTCCAATTTTCATGCAAGTGTCTTAAAAACCATCAAGCAAGCCATACAGTTTGAGCTTGATATCACAGCAGAAGTCGTTAACCCCTTTGGTTATGGGCGTCAATACGTTAAAGCTGTGGATGAACCCCATAGACGAACTGCTTTTTTTGTCGCACAACAGAATGAATCTGGATATTGGTGGCAAGGTGAAAACGCTCGTTTAAGTTCGTTGGCTAGCGCAGCAAAAATGAGCGCTGAATTGTTTAAGGACAGTGACCCAGAGCTAGCAAAAAATGTACAAGCTTATGCTCAACAACAATTAAACTGGATACTTGGTTTAAATCCATTTGATGCTTGCATGCTTTATGGTCATGGCCATAACAACCCTGAATACATTGATGGTTATCCTAGCGCGCCCGGTGGCATCTGTAATGGCATCACCTCTGGTTTTGATAATGAGAGGGATATCAGCTTAGTGCCTGAAGCGCAAAAAGATGATTTCTTCCAAAACTGGCGTTGGGGCGAACAATGGATCCCCCATGCTGCTTGGTATATATTAGCAATCGCTTTATAGTAAACGCTATTTCCGCTTAACTATTTAAGTTAAGCGGTTTTCTCGGTATCTAACCCGATGTAAGTGATACCTTTATTAATCAACTTTTGAGGTTTTCCTTTGGCTGTCGTACTTGAAATCACAGAATTACGGAACGGCTCGCATAATTATAGTGCAGACTTTATGCTAACCAATCTGAGCCAATCCAGTTTAACGGATTGGACCCTTAACCTATTCTTAGTCGGACTCGTCGACCCTGCTAAGCTTGACGGTGTTGAACTAGTTCGTCAAGACGGTAGCTTTATCGCGCTGAAGCCGAACATGCCAACTAAGTTAGAGCCTGGACAGGTATTCAACTTTACCTTGCTGGTCGACAAGCTTGCGTTAAAAAATATAACCGACCTGCCATCAGGCATTTATCTTTCGTTTGGCGAGAAGGAGCAAATAATACAAGTTGAATTTGCTCCTTTTATCCTCCCTCACGTAGCGGTAACGCCAGCACCGAAACTCAATCAAGCACCACCAAACGCACTGGCTATTATTCCTCAGCCACAACAAGTTGAGCTAAATAATGACACCTTAGCAATACAACAGCATGTTTGGATAAATAACAACCAAGGCCTTGAAGTTGAAAGTCAGGTATTTTTATCCCAACTAAGTAAGCAGCGTTTAGGTAAAGAAAAAAGCACGGTCATTGATTGTCTGTGGGATGATAAATTAACTCTAGAAGCGTACCAAATCGCGATCAAAGACAAAATTGTCGTCTCTGCCGGTAGCAAAGTGGGCTTTGGCCGCGCTTTTGCTAGTTTGGCCCAATGTTTAAATGCAACTTCAGCATTACCTCAGGGTTTCATTAAAGACCAACCCCGATTTGCCTACCGTGGTTTTATGCTTGACTGCGTACGACACTTTCGTAGCGTAGAAAAAATCAAGCAAGTCATCGACCTTTTAGCTTATTACAAATTCAACACATTACATTGGCATTTTACCGATGATGAAGCTTGGCGAATTGAAATTAAAGCCTTTCCCCAGTTAACCGAAACAACCGCTTATCGTGGCCATGGCTTAGCCATAGAATCTCAATTTGGCAGTGGCTCAGATCCCTATGGTGGTTTTTATAGTCAAGAACAAGCAAAAGAAATTGTTGCCTATGCAGCAGAACGACATATCCAAGTGATCCCTGAAATCGATATTCCAGGTCATTCACGCGCGGCCATGAAGGCATTACCGGAGCTGCTAGTCGATCCTGATGATCGCTCACAATATTGCTCAGTGCAGTTTTATACTGATAACGTGCTAAATCCTGCTCTTCCTGGCACTTATCACTTTATTGATCAAGTAATTGATGAGCTATGTGACATCTTTCCAGCACCTTACTTACACGTTGGTGCCGACGAAGTACCTGAAGGTGTGTGGGAGCATTCGGCGATTTGCCAAAAAATGCTAGTAGATAATGGTTACCAAGATTTACGTGAGTTACAAGGTCACTTATTACGTTATGCACAAGATAAGTTACGTCAGAAAGGTAAAACCTTACTCGGTTGGGAAGAAGCCATCCACGGCGACAAACTAGAACAAGATGCGATTATATATGCTTGGCGTGGGGTTGAAAGCTCAATTAAAGCGGCCAATCAAGGCTATCAAGTCATCGCAACACCGGCTCATTTTACCTACCTCGATATGGCTTATAACCGTTCAGAAGTGGAGCCAGGTACCACTTGGGCAACCGATTTTGAGCTTGAAGAGGCTTATTGGTATGAACCGTTAAACGATAACTTATCTGAAACGGGCAAGGCTAATTTACTGGGTGTGCAATATGCGCTTTGGAGTGAATTTGTACGAACTGATAGCCAGTTTGATTACATGGTCTTTCCGCGGTTAATCGCTGGAGCAGAAGTAGCATGGAGTCAACCAGAGCACAAAGATTGGCAAGACTTCCAAGCGCGGCTTAATGTTCATTTTAATTACCTTGATCATCTTGGCATTAAATACCGCCATTATAAATAAACTAAAAAACCACGTTTACCCTGTAAACGTGGTTTTATCGCCTATATAGAAACAAATGATCTTTTAAGTCGCAATATTACCGGCAATACCAGTGCAAAAATACCGATCATCAATACCACTGTTGGCCCAGAAGGTACATCAAGCCACATAGAAAGAGAAAAACCGGTAATTAAGCCCAGTAACCCTATCACTAGGGCCATGCTATTACGCCAATTAGGCAAGCAATACGTTGCTGCAATAGCGGGTATCACCAGCATAGCAAACTCCAAGTAGACTCCTAAGCTTTGTACTAAAAGAGGTATGCTTAACGCAAATAAGCAATAGAAGCCAATACCATCAAGTAACCTTGGTCGCAACCAACGAATGCTCACTAGCCCCCCTGCAAGTAACGCTAACGCAGCCACATCAGTCCAGCTTGACCACAGTAATTGGCCATGTAACAAGCTTGTTGCTCGCTCATGAGCATGAGGCGCTTGACTCACGAGTAAAATGCCTAAGCAGGCGGACATAACATAAAAGGTGCCAATCAACGCCTCTAGGTTGTCCACTTTTTTTGCTTCTAGCCAAGCAATGCCGCCACCAACCACTAAAGCTAGAGCACATGCACCAAGTAGAGGAATCAGCTCATACTGATTAGTCAAATCCGGCCAATAAAGAGTAATAATGAGCATACCTAAGGCCGCAACTTGCGCCATCGCCAAATCAATAAAGATAATACCGCGTTGCAGCACTTGACGGCCCAAAATCAGGTTACAAATTAACGCTAGTACGCCGCAAAATAAAGGAGCCAGTAGCCATATATAATCTGCCACGCTAATTCCTTAATGCTTTGCTAACAACAAATTGATGCTGTTATCAATTAGCGTTATCAGATCATAAGACTGCTCGTTACCACCAACACTTTGCGCCAACACGATCATGGGTAACTGAGTGCGTCCTGCTAGCCACTTCGCGGCTTGCGAATTTTGATGAGAAGCATAAACGATGGCATAAATGTTACCCGGATCAAGCTTCGCGAGCTGAGTTAAATGAGCGGTTGTTGGCGAGACCCCAGGCTTAGGCTCCAAATCGGCAACTTGTGTCATCCCTAACCAAGCAAATAAATAGCGATAGGTGGCGTGGTAACCGACTACTTTTTTCCCTTTTAGAGACAGAGCCTTATTTTTCCAAATCAACATTTTCGCCGCCCAGCGCTGACGAAACGCCTCACCTGCTTGCAAATATTGCGCTGCTCGTTTTGGGTCAAGTTGCTGCAATTTCTCAGACAGTGCTTGAGATATATTTATCATATCCGCAACCGCAAACTGCACATGGGGGTTGCCACCTGCATGCACATCCCCCATCGAGCGATCAACGTGATCATGTTTATCTAGCACTGCGACATAGTCGGTAGTAAAAAATAATCCTTCACCTCCAGGGCTCACCTTGGCATTACGGCTTTGCCTTTGTAGTTCAGGCAACCACCCCACTTCAAGTTCAGCGCCTGAACAAATAACTAAGTCAGCTTGATGCATTTTGTTAATCAAGGACGGCCTGGCTTGAATAAAATGCGGATCTTGAAACGCTGTGGTCGCGCTAAACACCTCTGCCTCAGGGGCATGTACTTTTGCCAAGGACGCCCAATCAGGCTGACAAGCAAATATAGTCAAAGCATGTGCTGGTAAGCTAAGCAGTGCCAATAACCAGCCAGTCAATCGAGTTAAGTTAAAAAGCATGGGCACCGTGCGCTCCGAAAGTCATGATGTATTGCAAAGAAACAATATTATCCCGTTTATCTAAATAATCTTGCTGGCTCACTTGTGCTCTCACAACACCAAAATGCGATGAGTGCCATGCGATAGCAAAATCAATCTCTTTCAGCTGTTCATCTACAAAATGGCCATGGGCGTGATCACCATGTCCATGTACATCATGATTACTCATATGATCAAATTGGCTGTAGCGCGAACTGACAGACCAGTTTGGATTAAATTGATACACGAAAGCACCATAGAACCCCGACAGTGAGCTCGGTGCGCCGTCTAAGCTGCTAAAGCGTTCATCATAAAGATCATCTAGATACAGGTATTCTGCGGTGAAACGTAAATTTTGATATTTATAATTCCCTTGCGGTGCCCATTTCCACGTCAAGTCGGCGCCATAAAGCATACGGCCTGTATATGCAGGGCCATGGTTATGCTCGCCGTGATCATGACTACTATGATCATGACCGCCATGCTCATGCTCACTATGATCATGATCATGTTCACCAAACTGCATATGGCCATTACCATTTCGCAAAACACTGAGGCCTAACATCCAGCTATTTGAATCCCCAATATCGCTACCCGTTTCTATTTTGCCTGCAACCACACCAACTGTAGCGGGATCGTCAAAGCCAGCATCCATCTTTTTTCCTGAAAATGCTTCTGCAGAAACCGCCAAGTAAAACTCAGTTGGTAATAAAGCGCTCACTTGAATACCATCATCAAAATAATGACTTCCCAGTAAAGCGCGGTAAACACCTGGCCGTTCAGTGAAAGCATCCTCATGAGTATGTTTACTATTTAAATAACCAAATTCAGATAAAAACCGTCCCGCTTTTATTTTTAATCCTGCAGGTAAAGCTAAGGTCTCAATGAACGCTTCTTCAAGCTCTATTTCTGTGCTGCCATGATGTGACTCAAATATTCCAGTTAGCACACCGCGAAATTTGTCATCAACGCTGCCCGTTAGGCCTAATTCTGTATGACCTAAGCCAAAGCCTTCATCACGGTGAGAAAAAGCTCGCTGCCCATCTTGGTAAAAACCATCGAGTACAACACTCACATCGGGGCCTGAAATAATAGGGCCAGTATTAGCAAAAACACTACCAGAACACCCCATAACCACTGCATTTATTAACCACTTAACCTTCATTTTTTAATTCCATATCAGCACCTTACATTTAAAAAACGTCTCAAATGAAAGGGGCGAGTTCAAAAAAATTGCGAATGATCCGCTTGCGAAGCTTGGATGTTATAGTATAACATTTCATTAAATCAAGTTAATGATAACAATTAATATTCACAATATTAGGAACTCTGTATGAAACCCAATACCCCTTTAGCTGCATATATAAAGCAACCTTTGCTTGCCCTGCCTATTAGCCTATTACTGGTTGCATGTGGCAATGGCAGTAATGTCGCAGGCAGCGACAATAGTGGCCAAAACCCAACTCCCACTATCGCGCCAAGTCAGCCGGATCCCGCACCAACTAGCGCGCCAGTTTTATCCTATGGCCGCCTTGCTGTTGCAGAGGCAGACCAAACAAACGTCAGACTATTAGATTTAGACTCAGGTAATATTGCAGCCGATATAAGCTTGCAAAACCCCGCGAGTGCGCTTTATCGAAGCCCACAATCTGGCTATGTTGTAGCCATCCAACGTAATCAAGACAAAGTAGAGTTTATTGACTCAGGCCTATTAGGGAGTCAACCTGAAGCCCCCAGTCTGCATTCATTTTCAATAGAGCAAGCGAAACCGACCCACTTTGATTTATCATCCACTGCCGCATCACTGTTTTTTGATGGTGACCAAGGAGCAGGTATCAATGCTGGGTTCCAAGTACTGACAGATAGCAGTATCAAGCAAGCTAAAGCACTAGCAAGTCATGACTTTACACAGGCAATGCACGGCACGGCGCAATTGAGAGGAGAGTTTGCACTGACGACTTTTCGCAGCGACGTAGCGACAACATCACTACCAGACCAAGTCGTAGTAATGCATCAACATAATGATCATTACCATGAGGAAAAAACCATTACGGAATCTTGCCCTGGGCTGCATGGCAGTATGCAGGGTATCCATTGGACAGTATTTGGCTGTGAAGATGGCGTGTTAGCCATCAAGCAAGTTGGGGAAGAATTCAGTGCAATCAAAATCCCCAACATAGCCACCATGGTCGATACTCGCATAGGTACGTTGAAAGGTAGCCACAAACATGACAAGTTTCTTGGTTTAACCAGAACCCAACAAGCATTTTTGGTCGACCCAGAAAATAACCTGATGACAGAAATTCTGTGGCGTGATCAGCCAGAAACGACTTTTTTAGCTTATGGGGTTGATCACCATCAAGCACACTTCCTAATGCTTGATAGCAAAGGTTATCTAGGTGTATATGAAATTGAAGAGGATTTTAAGCGCGTCGCTTATATTAAAGTATTAGATAGCGTGCCAAACTTAAACTCTGGGCAAAAATTCAACATCACATCATCAGGCAGTCAAGCCCACGTTTATATTTCCGATCCGGTCAACAATAACCTGCTCACCGTTGACTTAACGAGCGAAGCGGTTATTAAGCAGCTAGCACTGGCCTTTTCACCCGCCCATATCGCATGGGTTGGCATTGAAAAGGAGCCTGCAGCACACCAACACTAATTTAATTATCGGCCTTGGTGCATAAACCCAAGGCCAATATTCCTTATTACAAATTTCTCGCCTAAACTAGGGTCTGTTGATCTTTGCTGGTTAATTTTTGTTCGAGATAAAAGCGTTTTGAGCAAGGCGAGCAGTGTGTAGCTTAGCATTCTAAGTAAATACTGCTCAACGATGGGCAAAACGCTTTTAGCCGAATCCGTAGGACAGCGTTTGTTGGGTATTTCTACTGCGTTATCGCCTTTTCGTGTAGCTAGCTACACCACAAAAGCGCTGCCTTGTATAAATACCCAACAATTCGCTGCAAAAATAATCACGAAAGATCAACAGACCCTAGCAACACTCGCCAATGCTGAATTACCTGTATAAATTCAGCTAGCTGTACCCAATTTACGTTTAGGAAAAAACGAAGATGAAACCAGCAAGCTTTATCCTCCTGCTTTCCCTGCTATTGCCCATGTCGGCTTTTGCGACTTCACAAGTCAGCGATCAAATCGCACCTGAAGCGGCCACCGGTAATCAATTTCAATCTTTGGTAATAGCTAAGAAGCACATGGTAGTCACTGCAAACCCTCATGCCAGTGAAGCAGCTTTTGCCATACTTAAACAAGGTGGCAGCGCCATTGATGCGATGATCGCCGCACAGCTGGTTCTCGGCTTAGTTGAGCCACAATCATCAGGTATTGGTGGCGGCGCTTTTTTATTGTATTACGATCAAAAAAGTAAGCAGTTACTTAGCTTTGATGGCAGAGAAACAGCGCCAAGCAAAGCTACAAGTGAGCTTTTTATTGACGCCAACCAAAAGCCGATGGGCTTTTTCGATGCCGTGGTTGGAGGTCGATCTGTTGGGGTGCCGGGAGTCATTGACCTGATGTGGCAAACTCATCAGCAATACGGCAAATTACCCTGGCCTAAGTTATTTGCACCAGCCATCCAACTCGCCCAACAAGGATTCCAAGTATCGCCTAGATTGGCTCAATTAGTCGCAATGGATCAAGCGCGTCTAAAACAACATCCAAGTACCCGCTCTTACTTTTTTGATGCCGCTGACCAACCCATTACTGCGGGATACATCCTCAAAAACCCCAGCTACGCGAAGAGCTTAAAAATCATCGCAGAGCAAGGCCGCAATGGCTTTTATCAAGGGATATTAGCCAACCAAATCGTCAAAGCAGTGCAAAACCACCCCACTAACCCAGGGTTACTCAGTTTAACGGATTTAACTCAATACCAAATAAAAACGCGGTCAAATACGTGCGTGCAATACCAACAGGATTACCAAGTATGCGGCATGGGATTACCTTCATCAGGTGGCCTAACCGTTGGTCAAATTTTAGCCCTTAGTGAGCGTGCTAACATTGCGCAATATACTGCCAATAGCGCATCGGCATGGCGTATTATTGGAGATGCCAGCCGCCTTGCCTTTGCTGATCGCGCCAAATACATGGCCGACCCAGACTTTGTAGAAAATAACAGTGAAGCATTACTTAGCCCCGACTATTTAGAAAAGCGCGCGCAGCTAATTAAGCAGTCAAAAGTCGCATTACCTCAGGTAAACGCTGGTCAACCAGAATTATTAGCCAAACAAGCACAAAGTTGGGGAATACAAACCAGTCAATCTTTACCTTCAACAACCCACTTAGTGATCCATGACCAAGCTGGTAATATTGTTTCCATGACATCCAGCATCGAGAATGCCTTCGGCGCGAGAATAATGGTAGGCGGTTTTTTACTAAACAATCAACTAACCGATTTTTCTTTCCAAGCCAAGGCGAATGACAAGCCAATCGCCAATCGAGTGCAAGCCAATAAACGGCCGCGTTCGTCTATGTCGCCCACCTTAGTGTTCAAGCATAATAAACCCTATCTAGCACTTGGCTCGCCGGGCGGCAGCCGCATCATCAATTATGTCAGTCAAGCCTTGATCGCCCACCTTACTTGGGGCATGCCATTGCAACAAGCTATCGAGCTACCCCACTTAGTCAACCAATCAGGTACCTTTGAATTAGAGCAAGGAACATCAAGCAAGCAGCTCAAAACTGAACTAATCAAACTTGGCTATAACACCACAGAGAAAGACCTTAATAGTGGCTTACATGGCTTTGTCATTACCGACCAAGGCATTGAATCCGGGGTAGACCCACGCCGTGAAGGCTTAGCCCTAGGAGAGTAGTGCTAACCATCAAGATCTCCCCCCCTCAAAGGGGGGTGAGCATTATTCTGGTATATCTAATCAATCCCAATCAAACTGGTAATACACGTCAAATGCACTGTATAAACCACTCACCGCTTCTAAATAGAGTCTAGGCATGACTTCATAACGTAAGGCGATTTCGGTCATCGATGAAAATAGACCAATACCGTAACGAATTTGTACACCCGGTAAGATATAACCGGTAATATTCAATTGTGAATTATCACCACTACCACTGGAGTCGAGCGCTAAATCTTTGACCCCTAGGGCTTCGCCAATTTGACTGACAGTGTCAGCACTTTGGCCCACGCCTAAATTTATCAACATAGACGTCATCATCGAGTCATCACCTGCTCGAGAGTCGATTCCCTTGCCGCGTAACAAATAGGATAATGCATTTTGTTGGTCCATCGCAGGGGTAGAATAAATAGTGATCTCAGGCGCCGATACAGGCCCTTCTAGCTTGATCCCAGCGGTTACGTTATCGGTAATGAGGGCTGGATCACGAATCGCATTCACTGATAGGTAAGGTTGGTCCGGAGGTCCAGAGAACAAGAGTACTCCTTTCCTAATAAGCAAATTTTGACCAAAAGCACGATATGAGCCATTCACCAAACGAATATTACCGTTAGTCAGAATAGGCCCATCAACTTTTTTTGTTACAGCGAGCTGTCCCTTTAGATTCGACTTTAGGCCAAATGCGTCAATTTTCACATCATCACCTAACTGCACTCCTAATTTCATCTTCAGTGGTAGATTAGCGGCTTCATCAATTGCTGTACCGGAATCCACCACCACTACATCATCCGAAATCGATACTGCGCTAGGAGGCAAGGTTTTCACCGCAATCATCCCTTTTGGGACCAATATATTGCCGGTTAAATCCATTTTTTTATCATCTAAAATAAATTTCAAATCCGGTGAAATAAATAACTGAACTTGTGATTGGTAGTCTACTTCAATCCTATCCCCCTTAAGTGTAATCCAAGCGTTCAGTCCTTTCTGCCAATCAAATGCGCCATCGATCTGTCCAGATCCATCGCCGGTGTTAAAACCACCTGCAACCGTACCTTTAGTACCATTTAGCTTGATTTCTGTATTCAGGTCAGAAAGGTACATAGGAACACTGCCACCACCTAGTGCCGCATCTTTTAACTGAGCGATCCCTTTTACAATCGGCGCTTTGAGCGGACCATTCACATTTATATCAAGGGAGACATCCCCCGCTAACTCATCTAAATTAGGGGCGAGGTAATGTAGCGCTTTTAAATTTAAGCCCTGATAAAAGAACTTACCTTGTAACAACTTTTCTGCCGTATATGGCTGTAAGGTTAAGTCAATATCTGCATTACCTAGCTTATCGGTATCTAGATTAAGCACGAACTTAGCTAGTGTTTTATCTAGCTCACCTGTCAACGTTAAGGTCGTTACGGGAATGGCATGCTCCTGACTATTATCATCAAGAAAAGTCACATTGATATCGCGACTATTAACATCGAAACGTGCGGTTGGCTTAGCGCCCTTGGTCCACTTGGCTGTCACGTTCGTTTGTATCACGCCTTGCAACTTCATTAACTCAGGTAAAAACTGCTGTAAGCGGCCGAGATCATAATGCTCAACCACCAGCCCTGTTTCACCACTTTCGCCCGCTTTCGTTGGCTGAAGACAAAATAAACTGGGCGCAGATGACCAACATTGCTTAGCTAACACCACTTGTTTATTGCGGTAACTGATTTGGCTGGGTTGATCTAGCTGCCAGCGCCCTTCAATGGTACTAAACCACGCTTGCTGTAATTGCCCCTGCCAGCCTTGATTTTGCCAGCGGCCAGACAGCGCTAATTCCGTCGCTACAGGCTGGCCATCGACCTTAAGGGTAACCTGATGCGATAGATCAGACCCTGACGCAGTTAATCGCAGCATATCAACGTCGATACCAGGCTGCTTTAATTGCTTGATTTCAAGATCTGCGTGACCAGAAGGCTGCTTACTGGCCAACACATCGGCTTTTAGGCTTAAGCTAGCCAAGGAAAGTTCGCCCAGTACAATCTTGTTGCCGGTGAGATCAATATTAACCTTAGGCGCAGTTAATTCTCCCGCGACCTTAACATCCCCCTGTAAATTACCAGCAATGTCCGGCAGGGAGCTAGAAATATCCGGTACATTTATATTTAATAGTAAGTCGACTTTATCTTTAATATGACCCATTGCAGTGACCTGATTTTTACCATTGATAACCACGAGGTTATCTATTTTCCATTCTAGGCGATCATTGCCCGACACTTTACCTGCGACTTTTAGCGGCTGCTCCATAAACTTACCGTGCAGGTCTAACTTCTCCACTCCTAACTGCCAATGTGAACCTTGCAGGACAAAACTGTGGCTTAGCTGACCATTTAATTGTGCAGGGTAGTCAGGAAAATAGCTGGTACTATCTATATTGCTTAAATCTAGGTCTCCTCGCCAAGCTAACTGATCAGCCAGATCAAGCTTACCCACTAAGCTCACCTCTCCAGATAAGGTTTTTGCCAGCAGCTGTTTAACATTTATTTTTTCTAAATTACCTTGAACTTGACCGCTAAGATCAACATCCGGCAAGCCTTCACCGAAAACTGACGTGGCAAGATTAACGTTAAAATTATCTAGGTTCCCTTTCGAATTAACCTCGCCTTGCTTAAGGGTAAACTGCGGCGCTCCCGTTAATGGCCATTGCAACTTCTGCCAAGTTAGCGCTTGTTGATGATCAATACGCGCACTTAAGGGGGCTGACCATCCTTTAAGGTTCAACTTAACGGGCCCAGTTAAAGTAAGATCTGTGCTCAGCTTCTTGGTGTCTCCTGCAGCGCTAAGACGAAGTTTCTGCCCCACTAACTGCCCATCTAAAAAGGGGTCGGCTAATAATTTGGCGGAGAGATCCGCTGTTAATGGCCAATCATTACGCAAGCTAACCTGTGCCTGTAATTTTGCACTTAGCTCAGGTAACACTAACTCAAGATCTTCAACAGTGAGCTCATGCTCTACCCAGCTAACTGAGATATAAAAACGCGTCAAATGGAATGGTGTTTCGCCTTGTTCCAAAGTGAATTGCGATAAACTCAATTGCGGAATGTGAATAGGTAATGGCGCTTTCAAGGTCGGTAGCACCAACGCCTCTTTATTAGTAGGTGTGCTAGAGACGGTAGGCTCGGCCTGAGCAGCATTCTCAGTTGGCGTTAGCCTAACCGTTAAGCCATTGACTATTGGCGATAGCGTCGCACCGCGTTGGTTGACCTGAGCAGAAAATAAAAGCTGGCTTAAATTCACCGCTAACCCAGGTTGTTGATAGGAAACATCCGAGATATCAACGCCTTCAATACGCAATCCTATCGGAATAGCAACTGAATCGGGTAGCCCTCCGCTGCTAGTTGGCGCAGGCTCTGCCGTTTGCAGTGGGTGAAAGTTCGCATCAACACCCTTTACTGTCAGCCCATCAACACAAATCGCTTTGGCTAAACAGCCCCAATCAAATCGATAGCTCAATTGGTCTATCATTAAATCGACTTGTTCATCTTGCCAGGCAATACCAGATAATTTTGGGGAAAATAATAATGCTCCCTCATCTAATTCAAGCTCTAACTGCGGTACAAAGTGTTTAGCTAGATTAATCAATAACACATTGCCGTGATGGGATAAAAGTAAGGCAATCAATAAACTAAGCAGTAATAAAATACAAAGTAAGCCTCGACGTAACCAAATCCTCATAGTTCTGGCCCCATCAAGAAATGTAATCTCACCGCGGTTTCCTCACTATTTAGTGGTACACCGAGAAACAGTTTAATTGGTCCAATCGGCGATGCCCAAGCGACACCTGCCCCGGTGCCATATTGCAGGTCTTCTGAAAAGTCATTAGTAGAAGTGCCGCCATCAATAAAGGTGGCAATGCGCCAATTGGGCTTTACCGGATAACTATATTCTAAACTCGCCACCGTCAAGTACTTGCCTCCGATAAGCTTATTATCATCGTCTCTTGGCGCGATCGACTTATAGTCATAACCACGGATGGATTGGTCCCCACCAGCGAAAAATCGCATTGATGAAGGCACGCTTTTAATGGAATCAACAGCGATAGCACCTAGCTCTAAACGCGCTAGTACACGGTGTTTTTCAGTAAGGGAGCGTAGCCATTTTGTTTGTCCGTACACCTTAAAAATATCTGCATCGGAGGCCCAATACTTACTAGAAACTTCCGTTGAAATAAGCTGTTTATCTCCCCATACAGCATTGAGCCCACCACGAACTCGAGTACGACTATAAGAGAGTCCTGGAATAATTAGCTTGGTTTTTAGTGTTTGATTACCTTGAGTACTGTCTTCGATATCGTACTTAATAAATGCGGTACGATCCCATTTACTAGGCGTTTTCCAAAATCGTTGTACGCCAAGGGTGAACTTAGTACTTTCAGTATCATTCTCGTCAAGGCGCTGGTAGCCCGTTTGTATATTTAAATAACTCCAATTGGGGTCATCTATAGGAACTTTGTAATAGGTTGAGACGATTTGCGATTGCTTACTCAACTCTAAATCGGCACCCAAACTATGACCCCAATCATTCACCCAAGGGCGCGACCAGCCGAATTTAACTCTTGGTCCATTGTCTGTTGTTACACCCGCACCAACTTCAAAACTATTGGTCGGTTTTAAGCCCACTGTTACTTCGATAGGCACTTGATTGCCAATGGCTTTCTCAATATTTGGGCGCACTAACACATTTTTAAAATAACCACTATCGCTGATTTGTAGGCTATATTGAGCAACTTGGGTAGTTAGGTAGTAATCCCCCTGAGTAAAACTCGCCATACTACGCACCAACTCCTCAGCAGGCGATGGTTGAGTCAACACCAGCGGGCCATAGCGATAACGCACCCCAGAATCGAACCAAAGCACAATCGTTGCTCTATTTTCCTTGGCTTCAACCTCAACGCTAGACTTAACAAACTTGCCATTAAAATAGCCCCGTTGCAGTGCCATACTTGTGATACTTGACTTGGCCGACGCATAAACGCCATGATTAAGTGGCTTATCAACCTGCAACGGGAGTTTTTTTGCAAAAGTTAAAAATTCTTCATCATGGCGGGCTTCGCCCATTAGCTTGAGATCAAGGGCTTTGACTATCACAGGCTCACCTGCAGTAATAGATGCTGTCACTTTCAGCTTACCCACCTGCCCATCTTTTAAGCTCACATCTAACTTTATATCTGAGTGGTAATAACCTAACGCCCTTAGTGCATTGCTCGCTTCTGTTTCTAAACTGCTTCGATAGGCCCCTAAATTTTTCCCTTTTGGCTCTGCTACTGATAACAAATAGGCTTCAACATTGGCTGCCAACTCTCCTTCTACGCCTTCTATTGTCAGATCAACTTTAGCCGAAACAGTAGCACTAATTAACAGTGCCATCATGAAAATAGCAAAGCGCAATATCAAAACCATATTTACCCTATCTAAACATTTTTAGAAAACCAACCAGATGAAATAAGAGTGTATTACAAACACTGAAAAAGCTTAATTAACTTAACACCCAATTCTAATATTAACCTTCTCATTTCAATATTCTTGACTACTTCTATTTATAAGTGGTGAAACTTTAAGCAATACTGAATGTTAGTGAAATTATTCCCAAGAAATGACGGTCTCAACTTATACTCACTCTTAAACCTGCCGAAAAGGTTGGCAGCGATTAAGCTACGTTTATTAATGGAGGTTAGCCATGCGCGTGTCACCGGATCCAATAAAAAGTTACCCCTTTTGGATCAAACCCTTTTTTTGGTTACAAAAAAAGAATTACGGTCAAGTCCTCACTCCAGGCCTATTATGGGGCAAAGTCCCCCTGCTATTTGCCACTGTCGCCTCATTATATGGTGTGATTAACCGTAAACGCTCACCTATCGATGCGGTGTTACGCTCACTGATAACTGTGCGAGTATCGCAAATTAATCACTGTCAGTTTTGTATTGATATCAATAGTATGACCTTAGCCAAACGCGCAGGCTCAGAGGACAAAGTGATGGCGCTCAAGGATTGGCGAAACCACACTATATTCAACAATCAAGAGCGTGCGGTACTCGATTATACAGAATCCATGTCAGACAACAGTAAAAGCGTGACGAATCAACAAGTAGAACTATTGAAAACATGGTTTGATGAAAAAGCCATCGTCGATCTGACAGGCCTTATTGCGTTTCAAAATATGTCTGCCAAGTTTAATGCTGCGCTTGATGTTCCTGCACAAGGTTTTTGCCACATTCGCCCTCCGGAGCAAAATGATGAAGATAAATAAGTGGTTACTGCTTGTCGCAATATTAGTTTTAGCTGCACTATTTTTTGCTTTAGGGCTTAATCAATACCTCACGTTAGATTATATCCAGCAGCAACACCTTGCACTACAACAAGCGGTAGAGCAGCAACACCTACTCTACGCCTTGGGATTTTTTGCCGCTTATGTGCTGATTACCGCAGGCTCATTACCAGGCGCAGCAGTACTCACCTTACTCGCAGGGGCACTATTTGGCTTAGTTGAAGGTTTTATTATTGTTTCATTTGCCAGCTCAATAGGTGCAACCTTGGCCTTTTTAGTCGCGCGTTACTTGCTTAGGGAGCGGCTGCAAGCAAAGTGGGGGCATAAGTTAACTCAATTTAATCAAGGGGTAGAAAAGCAAGGAGCTCAGTACCTATTGAGCTTGCGACTGTTGCCTGTGGTACCGTTTTTTTTAATTAACCTATTAATGGGGCTAACCTCAATTAAAACCCGTACTTTTTACTGGGTTAGCCAATTGGGGATGATCCCTGGTACCTTGGTTTATGTGAATGCCGGCACCGAGCTCAGCAAGATTAGCTCGCTCCAAGATATTGCCTCTCCCTCACTTTGGTTTGCTTTTGCGTTATTAGCCATACTGCCCCATTTAATCAGGTGGAGCATCAATCGATATCAGCAATATAATCGTTATAAGCCCTACCCGAAACCGAAGAAATTTGACTACAACTTAGTGGTGATAGGTGCTGGTGCTGGCGGCTTAGTCAGTAGTTATATTGCAGCCACCGTAAACGCGAAAGTTGCGATTATTGAGAAACATAAAATGGGTGGCGATTGTTTAAATACCGGCTGTGTGCCATCTAAGGCTTTGCTACGCAGCGCACACTTTGCCGCCGAGTTAAATAAAGCAGCAAGCCTTGGTTTTGAACCTATTACAAGTAAGGTCGATTTTAAAGCCGTGATGGACCGAGTTCATGATGTGATCAAACAAGTAGAGCCACACGACTCCATTGAGCGTTATAGCAAGCTAGGCGTAAATTGTCTGCAAGGCAAAGCAACCATCAAAACGCCTTATGCTGTCGAGCTAAATGGGCAAACACTGCTAACGGAAAATATTATTATCGCCACTGGCGCTAAACCTTTTGTGCCTCCGATTAAGGGGCTTGATCAGGTTGAGTACTTAACCTCTGATAGTCTTTGGCAACTTGAACAATTACCGCCGCGTCTCTTGGTGGTCGGCGCCGGACCTATTGGCTGTGAATTAGCTCAAGCGTTCGCCCGCCTCGGCTCAAGAGTAACCCTGATAGATATCGCAAAACAATTGCTGCCCAGAGAAGATCCTAGCGTATCCAGCATACTGCTCGAGCAATTTCAGCTAGAAGGGATCCAATGTTTATTAAATACCAGTCTCAATCATTTCAGTCGCGATGCTGACGGCCAATGGGCGCACTATCAAACATCACAAGAGGAGCAACGCCTTAGCTTTGATAAGGTATTAATTGCAGTGGGACGTAAAGCCAATACCGAAGGATTAGGATTAGAGCCCTTAGGTATCAACCTTGAAACAAACGGCACCATTAAACTTGATCCCTATCTACGCACGCAGTACCCCAACATTTTTGCTGTTGGTGATGTCGCCGGTCCCATGCAGTTTACGCATTTTGCCGCCCATCAAGCTTGGTATGCCAGTGTCAATGCTTTATTTGGCCACTTTAAGAAATTCAAAGCGGATTATCGTGTGATACCAAGTGTTACCTACTGTGATCCACCCATCGCCCAAGTGGGCATTAATGAAACACGTGCTAAAGCAGAAAATATTCCTTATGAACTAACAGAGTTTGCCGTAGATGAGCTAGACCGAGCTATCGCTGACAGTGCAAAAACAGGGCTAGTAAGAGTGTTAACCATCCCGAATAAAGACACTATTTTAGGCGTAACGATTGTCGGCCAGCATGCAGGAGAGACCATTGGCGAGTTTGTGCTGGCGATGAAACATGGCCTAGGCCTGAATAAAATCCTTGGTACTGTACATGCCTACCCAACCATGCTTGAAGCTAACAAATACGCGGCAGGTGTTTGGAAACAAAAACATAAACCAACACGTATTTTAGCCCTGTTAGGGCGATACTTTAGGTCACGGCGAGGTTAGCTTTTATCCAGTCAACTTGAAGATGCATGTTTCAGAGCACCACCGTGTTTTCAATACTAGGCACGCTAAGTTAATTCTGTTTACCACCAATTAACTTATGCTATTGGCAATCCCTCTTCGTTCATGCGTCAACAGTGGAAAACTGAGGCGCAGCTTTGGGCAATAAGTTTTGACTAAACTCTTCAGCTGATAGCGCCCTGCCAAACAAGTAGCCTTGAAATAATGCACACCCCTTAGCTTTCAAAAAGTTAAGCTGTGCTACATTTTCAACACCTTCTGCTATCACCTCTAAACCTAAATTTTCAGCCATCGCAATAATAGCGGCAACAATGGCTTGCTGGCTCACCTGAGTTTCTAAATGCTCAACAAACGAACGGTCTATTTTCAATGCAGTAATGGGTAACGTACTTAAATAAGACATTGAAGAATAGCCAGTGCCAAAGTCATCAATCGCAAAGCGAATGCCAAGAGCACGTAGCGCTTTAATTTTTTCTACCGCATCATCCAGCTGTGAAACCAAAATCGTTTCAGTAATCTCCAGTTCCAATAAATTAGGATTAATTTCACTCTCTTTGACAATCCGGCTAATCTGCTCAATAAAATCGACTTGTAAGAATTGTTTAGGGCTAACATTGACTGACAAGGTTTTGAACTGCTCTGGCAGCCCTGATTGTTGCCAATGTTTTAACATTAAGCATGATTGTGTTAGCACCCAATTACCTAATTCAATAATGAGCCCTGAATCTTCAGCAGCAGGCACAAACTCACTCGGAGTGATCCAACCACGCTGTGGTTGATACCAACGCAATAACGCTTCACACCCCATCACATTACCTTTGCGATCGACTTTAGGCTGTAGGAACAATTTGATCTCATCTTGTTCGAGCGCCAAACGCAACATTTGCTGCAAATTGTGATTACGCTGTACTCTATTTTCCATTTCTTCAGAGAAGAAGTGGATCATATCTCGGCCATCTTCCTTGCCATGAAACATGGCTATATCCGCTTGGCGCAAAATATCGGTTGCCGATTGCTCACCATCAGGAAACAAGGTGATGCCAATCGTGCAAGATAAATTAATACGCTGCCCTTGCAACACGAAAGGAGAAGCAATGCGTTTGCGTACCGCCTGAGCGAAACCTAAGGCTTGTTCAGCCACGCGATCAGGCTCATCACCCAGTTGTGGCAAAACAATAGCAAACTCATCCCCCAGAAGCCGAGCAACGATGTTGCCACCTTCCATCATCTGCAATAAACGCTTGGCCACCATTCTTAACAAGGTATCTGCTGCAACATGACCGTGAACATCATTTACCTGTTTAAACTTATCAAGATCAATAAAGAGCAAACAGCCCCATTGTTGACTTTGCTTCGTTCGGCTAATTTCAATCGCTAGATGTTCAAGTAATTTACGTCGATTGGGGAGTTGCGTAACCTCATCATGGTAGGCTTGAAACGCCACTAAATCTTGCGCTTTGCGGTATTCAGTTATATCCGTATGAGTACAAATCAAGCGAGATGGTTTACCGTCTTCGGCCCATTCAATTACCTTGCCTCGGTCGAGCACCCAACAGAAATCGCCATCTTTACATTGAACTCGGTGAATATGCTCATAAAATGGGGTTTTACCTGCTAAATGTAACCTCAAACAAGCAAACATATCCATTAAGTCATCAGGGTGGATCCGCTGCTCCAGCTCTTCAATATCATCACCAATTTCATCTTCAATATAGCCAAGCATTTCCTTCCAACGAGCCGAAAAAAACACTTGATTAGACTCAATACTCCAATCCCACACACCATCTCGAGCACCACTTAACGCATAATGCCAACGCTGTTCACTCGCGCTTAATTGCTCAAAGTTTAATTTCATTTTGTCAGCCATCGCCATAAACGCACGCTGTAACAAACCAATTTCACCCTGCCCTTCTTTTAGTTGCGGAAAGGCATCATCATTATCATTGTTAAGCTGCTGTGCGGCTTGAACCAAGCGGTTCAATGGTGCAATGATCATTTTAACCAGCAGTATGGTTAAGGTTAGTAGCGCAATTGCCACAACCAAAGTATTCTTCATCGAGTCTTGTATTGTATTCGCCAATAGCGTTTGATAAGGCTTTACGAGGGAATAAGAAACAAAGATGGCGCCAGTATTATTGCGCTTTAAGCTATGATCTTTACGTGCTAATTGCAGAGGTGCATAAACATATATGTTTTTTTCGGCTTCAACATATTGATAAAGCAAGCGATTTTTATCACGAGCTTGATAAAAATCGGCCCACTCAAACTCAGGTAACACCGCACTGGCGAACATGAACTTTAAGCTCATTTGGTTAGACAACAGCACTTCTGCATTTTCATCTAACACAAGTAGTTGCGATACATTGTCGTTTAGCGCCGCCAAGGTAAGCTCTCGCTCCGCCACCGCATTGTCATGACGCATCAAGGCATCTGATAGACTTTGCTGTAACTTGTTTACCTTACCTAATACTTCCTCACGACTTTGTAATAATAAACGCTCACTTTTCGTTTGATAGTCCAAAAAGATAAAGGCCGTTTGCAACACTAAAAAAACCAGTAACAGTAGCGTGGGAATAACCGACGCCAATGACCATAAACGCGGACTATTCATAAATCACCTGCTCTAATACCTGACTATTAACTAACTGACTCAAGTCAGGTACTTGCTCTAACATACCGCGGTAAACCATTAACTCACCAAGATCTTGCGCTTGGGTATTTAGCGCAGATTTAGCTTGACCCGATAAGCGCAAAATAGACTCAACAGGCTCGATAAATTTCACGCCTTGTAAGCTACTTTGCATTTCACTGGTGTATAACTGCAACCGCATGGCCATTAACTGTATTGCTTTCTGAGGTCGACCTTTTTGAAACTTTCTTGCCTTATAGTAACTTTTTAACAGTTCAATTAAGGCTGGCTGTTGTTGTTCAATCGCCTTATCTGAAGCCACCACTAAGTTAACAATGCGTCCCGGTAATCGCGCGCTATCAAAAATAGAGACACCGCCCAATGCCAGTAGCTTTTGCTTAATTGGCTCGCTGGTAATTAGCGCATCAACTTGATTACGGTGAAAAACTTGACGCTGTTCATCAAGCTTTACTTCTATCAGTTCAACATCATGAGCAACTAGATTAGCGTGACTTAACGCTTCCGCGAGTAATAATGAGCCAGCAGCGTTATTTTCGTAGCCAATGCGTTTGCCTTTAAGGTGCTTAATTTGCGTCACACCGGGCAAGCCAATGATCGCATCCCCGCCGACAGACTCATCAACAATAGCTATCACCTTAAGTTTGCTGCCACGGGTGATCAAAGTGAGCACTTCATCTAATGATAAAAAGGCAACATCTAATTTTCCGGCTTCAAAGCTATGGGCGACGTGACTGGCACTGGTTAATTCATATAAAGAAACCAGACTCGTGTCTAAATATTCCATTTCACGAGCTAAGAAGATGGGCTCAAAACCAGGCCATGGGGCAGCCCCCACTCGCAGTAATTCGTTTTGAGGTGCACACGCACTGATGAGCCCAATCAAGAAAGTGAGCGACAATAAGCGAGTGGAAAAAATCATGGCTTTGGTCATGTAAACAGCGATCCCTTGCTGGATTATTTTTTTTTTATATATTTTGCCAGACTGTCTAGACAATGAACAGATAAGTCATACTTTAGCGACTCCTTTTTGCTCATTTGCAACAAAAAAGGGCTGCCGAGGCAGCCCTAATAAAGGAGTGAGTATTACTGGTTTTTTAGGGCCTGAATACGATCTTCTAATGGTGGATGAGTAGAAAATAGTGAGCTAAAGCCGCCATTGATACCAAAAGCAGCGAATTGGCCTTGCATCTCGTGCTGATTGCCACCGCGTAGACGCTCTAGCGCATTGATCATTTTTTGCTTATCAACAAGAGTTGCTGCGCCAGCATCGGCTGCAAATTCACGTTTACGGCTAAACCAAGCAACAACAACAGAGGCCGCTGCGCCAAATACCGCATAAAGCACCATGCTGATGGCAAAAGAAGCAATAAAACCTAAACCACCTTCACCTTCTTCGTCGCCACCCAACACATTTTGAATAATGTTAGAGACGATAGACACAAAGAAGTGAACAAAGGTATTCATCACACCTTGCACTAAGGTTAAGGTCACCATGTCACCATTAGCAATGTGGCTAATTTCGTGTGCTAGCACCGCTTCAACTTCGTCGCGAGTCATGTTTTGCATTAAACCAGTACTAACAGCAACCAGCGATGAGTTCTTCGTCATACCAGTAGCAAATGCGTTCATGTCAGGGCTTTGGTAAACCGCAACTTCAGGCATGGTGATACCGACTTTTTTAGCTTGCTCTGCCACGCGTTCCATCAGCCAATGCTCATCAGCATTACGCGGCTCAGTGATCACTTCTGCGCCGACAGAGCGCTTGGCAATCATCTTTGACATCGCTAAAGAAATAAACGCGCCGCCAAAACCAAATACCAAAGCAAACGTGAGTATTCCGCCAATACCGCGACTGTTAATACCTGTCACAGCAAAAATAATTTGTAACACAATTCCCAGTACTAGCATGACCGCTAAGTTGGTGAGTATTAAAAGCGCAATTCGTTTCATGTCTGTCCTCTGCCTAATGGCTCTATCATTGATGGGATGAAAACAACGACATAATATGTCTAATAGTTAAAATATCAAGTACTCTTTACGTTTTTTTACGCTATTTATTTTACAAAGCAAATACTCAATTAACAAAAAACCAACAAAACAAATATGGCCTCTATCATCCCCCTACAACATTGCCGCCACATCGAGGCATTGCGCAGCTTCTAAAGCATCCGCTTGCGGCATAAAGGGCATATGCCCGAAATAGGGTGCATCAATATGCTGGCGCAAATAATCAATATTTGCAGTTAAGTAAGCCTGCTCTGACGCCGGACTGTTGGCGACCCAACCGGCAATTTTTAGCCCGCAAGCGATGATGCTTTCTGCCGTTAATATGGCGTGATTAAGGCAACCTAACTTCATCCCAACCACTAAGATAACAGGCAATTGCTTATCCGCGACCCAGTCGGATAAATATTGACCATCACCAAGAGGTAAACGCCAACCGCCCGCACCTTCCACCAGCACAATATCTGCTCCTTGAGTTTTTAACTGTTGAAAGCCAGCATCAACCCTTGCCATGCTGATGACTTGCCCTGCTTGTTGCGCGGCAATATGCGGGGCAATCGGCGGCGCAAATACAATAGGATTAATAGCTTCATAGGGCAAATCAAATGACCCGTGTTGTTGCAGTAATAACGCGTCTTCGTTAAGTAAGCCGTGATGGCTAAGCTCTGCCCCTGCTGCAATGGGTTTGTAACCAATAACCGTTTTCTTCATGTCTCGCAAGCTTTGCATCAAGGCGCACGTGATAAAGGTTTTTCCAACTTCAGTGTCAGTACCGGTAACAAAAAATGCTTGGCTCATCTAACTAATTCTCCGTAACAAAGATCATGCTAAGTGTAAGAAACGGGTTAAAAATTTGCTTACTTAATTAGTTCAGCATAGCAAACATAATAGGTGGCAGGATATAACCCATCTTGAGTACGAAATACCTCGTAGCCTTGGCTCATTTTTAATAATTTTTGTTTGCCGCCTAAACCCGAGCTTGCCCGCTGAGCTTGCACATAATTAGCACCGATGCCTTTAAGATCTTTAAGTAACCTTAGCGGCGTGTCATAGAGCAACACTTCAGGACGCACTTGTAAGTCGACTTGCGAAAACGGCGCAGCTTGGGTGCTTGCTTCAATCGCATTAAGAGGCAAAAAACCATTAACATGTTGCTGCTCATCCACTGCTCGCCAAGCTTGCTTTAACTCATTTAACGAGCCAGACACTAAAGTAGTAAACCCTAGGCGGCCGCCGGGCTTTAATACTCGGTGTATTTCTTTCATCGCGCGGCTTAAGTCATCGCACCACTGCAAAGCAAGGGTCGAAAATACTAAATCAACCGAGTTACTAGCTATTGGTAGGGCTTCGGCATCACCATTGAGCCAATGGATATTTGGGTTGCGATGCGCTTTGGCATGCTTGAGCATGCCAAAAGCAATATCCACCCCATAAACTTGCGCACTCGATTCGCTGAGCAACTGAGTAAAATAACCCGTGCCTGAGCCGAGATCGAGCCAGATTGGTGCTGCGCCGCACTGCGAGCTTTTTGGTGTTACAACAGGCGCAAGTTGCGCCAATAATTGATGCCCTGTATTGCGCTGTAACTCGGCGACATCATCATAAGAATGCGCCGCTTTTGAAAATGCGTTCGCCAATAACTGCTTATGGTGTTTAGCCATACTGCGCCACCAAAATCGAATTTAAGCTCGCTAATAAGTCTGCAATATCTTGCTGTTGATGGCCCGTAGTTAAGGTTATGCGCAACCTCGCGGTGCCTTTAGCAACCGTGGGCGGACGCATCGCACTGCAATAAAAGCCTTGTTGGCGTAGCGCATTGGCTACTTCAAGCGCCCGTTGACTGTCGCCAATAACAACGGGTTGAATCGCGCTATTCGACGCCATTAATGGCAACTGATATTGCCCAGCCAACTGCTTAAAGTATTGAATATTGTCTTGCAGCTGTTGTTGACGCCAAGACTGAGTTTGTACTAAATCAACGGCTTTACTAATTGCCACCGCCTGCGCTGGCGGCATAGCCGTGGTGTAAATATAGGCCTTAGAAAAATTGACTATGTAATCGATCAAAGACTGTGAGCCAGCGATCATTGCGCCGCCAACCCCTAGCGCTTTGCCAAAGGTGGCCATATAAATATCAAGTTCGCTGTTTTTTAACCCTGCCGCCGCCGCAGAGCCCGTGCCATCTGGGCCACAAACGCCAAAGCCGTGGGCATCATCCAACATTAACCAAGCTTGGCTCTGATTGCGTAATTGCAGCAATTCAGTAATAGGCGCACTATCGCCATCCATGCTAAATACACCTTCTGAGACAATCAGCTTGTTTTGCCCCGACTTAGTCAACAGCGAGGTTAAATGTGCCATATCATTGTGGCGAAACCGCATCATAGGGCAAGGCAAAAAGCTACCCGCTTCCATTAACGAGGCATGGTTTAGCTTGTCTTGCAGTAATAAATCATCTTTGCTTAGCAGTAGCTTTAAAATAGCTTGGTTAGCGCTGTAACCTGAGTTAAACAAGGCCACCGCGTCAACCCCAAGCCAGCTTTTAAGCTTGGCTTCTAAATCAGCATGGGCTTGGCTATAACCCGTCACCAAGGCGCTCGCGCCACTGCCGCAGCCGTATTGGGCTAGACCGCTTTGCCACGCCGCGATGAGCGTAGGCTCGGCTGCCAATGATAAATAATCGTTACTGGAAAAATTAAGATAGCGTTGCCCGCCAACCTCAAGGTAGCGCCCTTGCGCGCCAGCAATAGGCGTTAATTGGCGATATAAATGCTCAGCTTGACGCTGAGCCAAGGCGGGCTTGATAAAATCAAACGCCATTAACGTACTCGGGCGGTCGCGTCGTAGAATAAATCCGTGTCTTCGGTGATCGGCCCTAGGGGTAGTTCCGCTTCCGACACGGTTGGATCCACGTGATATTCTTCGCGGTTAATACCTAATTTTTTAAACAGCTGCATATCACTGTTTTCTTCAGGGTTAGGCGTGGTTAATAGCTTACAGCCATAGAAAATAGAGTTCGCGCCCGCCATAAAACACAAGGCTTGGGTTTGCTCGTTCATTTTTTCACGTCCCGCCGATAACCGGACATGGGATTGCGGCATCATAATACGCGCCACTGCGATAGTGCGGATAAATTCAAACTCATCCAAATCGTCGACATTTTCTAGTGGCGTACCTTTTACTTTAACCAACTTGTTAATAGGCACACTTTCTGGGTGTTTCGGCATGTTAGCCAGTTGCGCTAATAATCCCGATCTGTCATTCGCCGACTCGCCTAGGCCAACAATACCGCCACTACACACTTTCATGCCAGAATTACGCACATGATCTAGGGTATCAAGTCTGTCTTGATAGGTGCGCGTGGTGATAATTTTGTCGTAATACTCAGGTGAAGTGTCTAAGTTATGATTGTAATAATCTAGGCCCGCATCCGCTAGGCGCTTAGCTTGGCTTTGATCTAACATACCCAGCGTCATACATGATTCAAGTCCTAATGCTTTAACACCTTTCACCATTTCTTCAATGTAGGGTAAATCGCGCTCTTTCGGGTTTTTCCATGCCGCGCCCATACAAAAACGGGTTGAGCCTGCCGCTTTGGCTTTTTTTGCTTCTTCTATTACTTTCTCAACTTCAAGTAAGCGCTCTTTTTCTAGGCCGGTATCATAGCGGGCACTTTGTGGACAATATTTACAATCTTCTGGGCAAGCGCCGGTTTTAATTGATAATAAGGTACTAACTTGTACTTGGTTGGGATCAAAGTGAGCACGGTGAACCGTTTGCGCTTTAAATACGAGATCCATAAATGGCAATGCAAAAAGTGCGTTTACTTCCTGTATTGTCCAATTGTGTCTTACTTCTACTGACATGCTCATGCCCCGCTATCAATGTTATGTTTCTTTAAAATAATTTGGCTAGTGTATGGATGAACGCTAGACTGTCAACTTTTTCAGCACCACCAAGTTAACTAATGGTTGTTTTATGAGCATTAATACCGAGTTTGATTTACAACATATTTGGCACCCTTATACATCAAGTATCAACCCACTGCCTTGTTACCCCGTGGTCCGCGCGCATGGCGTACGTTTAGAGTTGGAATCAGGCCAGCAATTAATCGATGGCATGTCATCTTGGTGGGCCTGCATTCATGGCTACAATGTGCCCGAGTTAAATGAAGCCGCGCAAACTCAACTCAACAAAATGGCGCACGTGATGTTTGGTGGCATTACCCACCAGCCCGCCGTTGATCTATGCCAAGCCTTAGTCGAGCTCACCCCACCATCACTGCAAAAAGTATTTATCAGTGACTCTGGCAGTGTTGCCGTTGAAGTGGCGTTAAAAATGGCATTGCAGTATTGGCACAGCCTAGATCAACCGCGCGCAAAGTTTTTAACCGTGCGTAATGGTTACCATGGTGACACCTTTGGCGCGATGGGCGTTACCGACCCCAAAAATTCAATGCACGAGCTGTATCAAGATTTTCTGCCAGAGCATTATTTTGCCCCCGCGCCTCAGACCCGATTTGGCGAGCCCTGGGACGAAGCTGAAATGGACGAGATCAAGGCCCTATTAGCAAAGCATCACCAAGAAATGGCCGCAATTATTATTGAGCCGATAGTGCAAGGCGCGGGCGGCATGCGTATCTATCATCCTCACTATTTAACCACGCTACGCCAATTAGCCGATCAATACGGTTTGTTATTAATTGCCGATGAAATTGCCACTGGCTTTGGCCGCACCGGAAAATTATTTGCTTGTGAGCATGCCAACATCGAGCCAGATATTTTATGTGTCGGCAAGGCCTTAACGGGCGGCTACATGAGTTTAGCCGCCACGCTAACAACCAATAAAGTGGCAGATACCGTGTGCAGCGGCAAAGCTGGCGTGTTTATGCATGGCCCCACTTTTATGGCTAATCCATTGGCCTGCGCCGTCGCACACGCCAGCTTACAATTATTAGTTGAAAATGATTGGCAAGGAAACGTTGAACGGATTGAGCAACAATTGCAACGCGAGCTAATGCCTTTGCTCAACACTCACGCGGTTAAGGATGTCAGAGTACTGGGCGCGATTGGTGTGGTTGAAACCCATCAAGCTTATGATGTGGCAACATTACAGGCGATTTTTGTCGAATTAGGCGTATGGATCCGTCCATTTGGCAAACTAATTTACATCATGCCACCATTTGTGATTTCGCCCGCGCAGCTTAGCCAACTCACTCACGCCATTGCCAGCGCCTTAGAGCAGGTTAGCGGTTAACTTGGTCTACCGTCGTCAGTTTACAAATAAAGAAACAGTAAGCTGACGACACAAATAACCAGTAACAGCAAACTATTAAACCAAACATAATCGGTGCGACGGCGCTTCAGTAATAGGTTAACGATGACATTCAGCACAGTCAGCCCACAACACGCCCACAGAAAATAGAGAAAAAGGTTTTTTAGCTCAATCACCCAATCGCTGCGAAAAGGCAGCTGAAAATACCGGATTAACCCGGTTTCTAATTCGGGCCTAGCGTAATGAAATAGCACCAAGGCAATTAAAAACAGCACCCAAGCTAATAATGCGCTCCATCCCAACAGCGTCGTTAATTGCAGCCCTTTACTGCGCCGCTCAGGTAACTTATCCGGCATCGCTTCTCCTTAACTAAAGCTAACAATAGCCCAACCAATAAACCCAAATGTAACTCAAATTAGCACAATTTATCGTTATCCCTCCCACACAGTCCTCATCACAAGGCACAAAAACGAATTTTTACTTGTTTCCTGCTTAAGCAAAGGTAAGATTAACCTTTTTCTTATTTTGTGATTAATAGTGACGACACCTTGGCTGCGCTGAGGGCTCACTATCAGGTTAAGCTGGAGTGCTAATTAAAATGACGCAAGCGTCCGTAGTTGAAGTATTTAAAGGTCAGTTTCCGATTGGAAGTCAGGTAACTGTTAAAGGTTGGATCCGCACACGTCGTGATTCAAAAGCCGGAATTTCATTTTTAGCCGTTTACGATGGTTCTTGTTTTGATCCCATCCAAGCCGTTGTTCCTGCCAATTTAGCCAATTACGAAGAAGAAGTGCAACGCCTAACCACCGGCTGTTCGGTTGAGGTAACAGGTGAAGTGGTTGAAAGCCAAGGTAAAGGCCAACAGTTTGAAATTCAAGCGACCAAAGTAGTGGTGGTTGGCTGGGTTGAAGATCCGGACACTTACCCAATGGCAGCAAAACGCCATAGCATTGAATTTTTACGCGAGCACGCACACCTGCGCCCACGTACCAACATGATTGGCGCCGTTGCCCGTGTCCGTAACTGCTTATCACAAGCAATTCATCGCTTTTTCCACGAGCAAGGTTACTACTGGGTAAGCACGCCTATCATCACCGGCAGCGATACCGAAGGCGCTGGCGAAATGTTTCGCGTGTCAACACTCGACATGATGAACCTGCCTAAAGACGGCGAAGGTAACATTGACTACAAAGAAGACTTCTTTGGTAAAGAAACCTTTTTAACTGTTTCTGGTCAGCTAAACGGCGAAACTTATGCGTGTGCCTTAAGCAAAATTTACACCTTTGGCCCAACGTTCCGCGCTGAAAACTCAAACACTAGCCGTCACCTAGCTGAGTTTTGGATGATCGAGCCGGAAATTGCATTTGCCGATCTGGCTGATGCCGCGCAACTATCTGAAGACTTACTAAAGTACGTGTTTAAAGCGGTGCTAACAGAACGCGCTGACGACATGAAGTTCTTTGCTGAGCGCGTTGATAAAGATGCGGTTAATCGTTTAGAGCAAATGGTTAACTCTGAATTTGTACGCATGGACTACACCGATGCCATCGAAATTTTGAAAAACTGCGGTAAGAAATTTGATTACCCAGTGGAATGGGGCGTGGACTTACAATCTGAGCACGAGCGCTACTTAGCTGAAGAGCATGTTGGCGGCCCTGTGATCATGCAAAACTACCCGAAAGACATTAAGGCCTTCTACATGAAGCTAAATGCAGACGGTAAAACCGTTGCCGCCATGGACGTACTAGCGCCAGGCATAGGTGAAATCATTGGCGGTAGCCAACGTGAAGAAAACCTTGCCGCATTGGATGCGCGTATGGAAGAAATGGGCTTAGACAAAGAAGATTACGGTTTCTACCGCGACTTACGCCGTTACGGCACTGTGCCTCACGCAGGCTTTGGTTTAGGCTTTGAGCGTTTAGTGGCTTACGTCACTGGTATGGGTAACGTACGTGACGTGATCCCCTTCCCGCGCGCGCCTAAAACAGCTGAATTCTAAAGCTAAACAAGTTATTTAACTGACTAAAGCCGGCTTAGCCGGCTTTTTTTGTCGGGGTAGAAACACAGGGCGAGCGCATGAGTGTACAAAATGCAATCAACCAAGCGAACAAAGTGGAATTTTCTTATACGAAACGCCGTGAAATCATCCCTGATGGCTTAACTGCCGCATCCTTGCGGCAGATATTCGTCTAAGAAAACACCACTAAACGCTCAAAAAATATTCATGCGTTTGCCCTGGGTAGAAACAGCTGATAACGATGCCAAATTAGTCACTCCACCAACACCTGCACTCATTTAATGCCATCTTACACTTAACTTTAAGACATTAACTTCAATAGATTAATACAATATTATAAGCCTGAAAAATTACATAAAAGCGACCTCAAGACTTTAAGGGTTAAGTTGGTACCAGAAATAATTTTACTAAAAACCACATTGAATTGATCACCCTGTACAATTAAACTACCATGTACTGAAAACCGTACGGATTATTGGAGTTAAAATGGATGCTATCAGCTATACTGCAGCTCGTGCAAATTTAGCCAGTACAATGGAGCATGTTTGTAATGATCATGCCCCGATTATTATCACTCGTAAAAATGAAGCGCCTGTCGTTATGATCTCTTTAGAAGACTATAACGCAATGCAAGAAACAACATATCTACTTAGATCACCAGCCAACGCCAGAAAATTACTGGAATCAATCGCAGAGCTAGAATCTGGCAAAGGGATTGAACGAGAATTGCTCGAATGAAATTAACCTTTTCAACCCAAGCTTGGGATGAGTATTTATTTTGGCAAGCCACAGACAAAAAAATACTTAAACGGATAAACTTACTGATCAAAGATATACAACGTTCTCCCAATGAAGGTATTGGTAAACCCGAGCCGTTAAAACATGGTTTATCCGGTTATTGGTCACGCCGCATTAATGATGAGCATCGGCTAGTTTATAAACAGCAAGATGACACCATAATGATTGCGCAACTTCGCTATCATTACAGTACATAACGTTGCACTGTAGCCAACACCACATCAACATGACCGACGGTATTAGTAATGAGCAGACTGTTCTGGTCAACCAAAACTGGACACCTTTAGTTGAGAATTTTCAAACTCCACTGGTGACAGATCACCATTGGCTG
>NZ_JAUOPX010000200.1:0-252 GCF_030547455.1 Motilimonas sp. 1_MG-2023
AGTGTCGACATTAGAAATATCCTTTGGAGTTTGTGCTATTTGTGTAGTGTGATAGGTGTGTTTTTTATTTTTCTGTTGTTTTTAGTCATTCTGTTTTGTTATATTGTTTGTATTTACTTTTATTTTTTTTTTGTTTATTTAACTGTTTCTTACACTCTATTAACCAATTAAACGCTAAATAAATTAAATAAATAAATAGTAAGTTACTCTTTAATCAAAACTAATAAATAATCAAACGAACTATGATTTAAA
>NZ_JAUOPX010000201.1:0-252 GCF_030547455.1 Motilimonas sp. 1_MG-2023
TGCTTCACTTTTTTTTGCTCAAATGTCATTTTCGCAATGATTTTTATGCTTCGCACTCTTTGTTTATTGCTTCCTTTTTTATACTCTTATATTTCGTAAGGTATAATCCTGTCTCTCTTTTTTTCATTAATTATCTGTGTTGGTTGCTTCATTGGTTTTATTTTTAGCAACTTTTGTGTTTTTGTATTTAATCTCTTTTTTTGCTGTAGGATTTTATGGATGTTGATTTAGACTAATGTATTTGCATTTAAC
>NZ_JAUOPX010000202.1:0-252 GCF_030547455.1 Motilimonas sp. 1_MG-2023
TGTTGTACGTTTCTTTCACTCTATCGATGTTGGTGGTGTGATTTTTTATTGTTATGTGTAAAGGTGAAACTTGATTTTGATAGTAAATTTTTGATTTTCTATATTATTTTTTTTTAATGTTTTAATAATTTTTTTAAGATTGAGATATTTTTGTTCGTTTTTTTGGGGGAAGGTGGTCATTATTATCTTATTGTTTGTCTGTTTATTTTCGATGATAAGGGGTATCATCTTTATGTTTAACATTTTATTATG
>NZ_JAUOPX010000203.1:0-252 GCF_030547455.1 Motilimonas sp. 1_MG-2023
TTCAAATAGACTCCATCAAGCACGACTAACAACAATAAATTCATAATATAAATTTTCATATAGTAATTCATAATTCAATATCTAAAGCGAGCGAATTGACATAAGACTAATCTCAAAAAACAAAAAAATTCATGAAATTAAACCACTTTTATAAAAAAAACAAACCAAAAAGTAAATCAAAACTCTAAAATTATAAAATCGACTAACAACAAATTACAATACCAAAATAATTAAAATACGAAAAACCAGATG
>NZ_JAUOPX010000204.1:0-251 GCF_030547455.1 Motilimonas sp. 1_MG-2023
ATGTGATTGAACTACCTCGGTCGGCTGATGCCAATGCATTGCATGCTGTGCTGGCAACACGGGCAAGTGCGCGTGGGCTGGCTCATAGGCTCAATCCCCAGTAGCAGCTGCAACAGTGGCAGTAATAGGCATTGTATTTGATGCAAGATGGCTTTGGCGTTACCGCGTAAAAAACCGTAATCGCGTGCGCGTTGTAACCCCTTGGGCAGCACGTGTTGCAACATTAACATCAAGAACTTCAGTGTTGGCAG
>NZ_JAUOPX010000205.1:0-251 GCF_030547455.1 Motilimonas sp. 1_MG-2023
CGTCAGACTTGTATACGAGATAGCTTATTTACTGCATCAATCTAATTGCTGCAATAAAATGAAAGTGGCGCGCATGGAAGGAGTCGAACCTCCGACCGCCTGGTTCGTAGCCAGGTACTCTATCCAGCTGAGCTACATGCGCGCAGTAAACTTTTTGTCTGGTGTAACAGGTTTCTTATTTACTGCATCAATCGAATTGCTGCAATAAAATGAAAGTGGCGCTCATGGAAGGAGACGAACCTCCGACCGCC
>NZ_JAUOPX010000206.1:0-251 GCF_030547455.1 Motilimonas sp. 1_MG-2023
TCCTGAATCCTCCTTCTCCCACTATCCACCTCTGGATGAAATTGAATATAAGCATTCTTTCTCGTATCTGCTCCTTGTTGGACAGCATCTTTTAAATCTTCGTCTAACTGATGTTTCCCACTGCGTTTAGCGATTGATAACCCAGCAATTTTTCCTTGGGCAGCTGCAACTTTTGCTCCTTCTATACCTGTAATATTTCCTGCGACAAATAAACCTTCTACTGGTGTCATCATTTGTTCATTATGTAATGG
>NZ_JAUOPX010000207.1:0-251 GCF_030547455.1 Motilimonas sp. 1_MG-2023
TTTCGTCAGTGATTTCTTTTTTCTCTTGAGATATTTTTTTGATGTGCATTATGGATCTCTCGATATCAATATGTTTTCTTTGTCAACTTTACCACTTTGATTATTTTTTTTTTGTTTTTTTTTTTTATTTATTTTAAATTTTTTTTTTAAAAATATACTCAACATATTATTTTTTTTAAAAATTTTTGCGTGTTCTATCTAATAAAAAAAAAAAATAATTTAATCAATATTGTTGCGCCCAACCCCCCCCC
>NZ_JAUOPX010000208.1:0-250 GCF_030547455.1 Motilimonas sp. 1_MG-2023
GCATCTGTCGTGCAGCTACTATCAAAAGATGTGAGATACAAAAAGACACCATTGGCCCCTAAATACCCGCGATCAGCCCGCAGGCGAGGAGTTGAAGGGGTTGTTATGTTGCGCGTTTCGTTAAGCCCGTTAGGCGAGATATCGTTAGCACAGATAGAGAAAAGCTCAGGGAACATAGCCCTAGATCAGGCGGCTATTAAAGCAGCTAAACAATGGCAATTTTACCCTGCCGAGCATGATGGGATAGTGG
>NZ_JAUOPX010000209.1:0-250 GCF_030547455.1 Motilimonas sp. 1_MG-2023
TTATGTTAAGGCGACTAGCGTGTTCTTCACCTTGAGTAGTTTTTCTGCTTCTTGTGTTGTGTATAAGTTACTGTATTATTTAAAGCAATCTAAAGACTCTAAAAGGCCTGACAGCAAGAAACTCATAGAAAGCATTATACTCGTTTTATGTTGTGTTGTTTCTTTCTGTTAGTACTCGATCTTAGAATTTATTGAAAGGTTTTTTTGTTTATTTAAAGTGACTGTACTAGCTTTATTTTTAATTTAATCG